>NZ_JAOWCD010000099.1:198133-397883 GCF_030337175.1 Citrobacter sp. Ca225
ATTGGTGGGTCGTGCAGGATTCGAACCTGCGACCAATTGATTAAAAGTCAACTGCTCTACCAACTGAGCTAACGACCCGAGTGGTGGGTGATGACGGGATCGAACCGCCGACCCCCTCCTTGTAAGGGAGGTGCTCTCCCAGCTGAGCTAATCACCCGATACTACGCTGGATATTACTGACTACCTTTGTTCGTGACGGGTCGTGCAGGATGACTCGGCTTCGCCTCGTCCTACGGGCCGTTGCTTTCGCAACGTTATCCTTCACGTTCTACTATCGCGTCCACCAGAACGATTGGTGGGTCGTGCAGGATTCGAACCTGCGACCAATTGATTAAAAGTCAACTGCTCTACCAACTGAGCTAACGACCCACTTTTGCGCTGCTTTTGGTTTGTTTGATATCCCTTGGCAACGGCGGCATATATTACTGATTTAAGATTTGAGCGCAACAAAAATTTCGATGTAGATCACTCAACTGCTTAGGAATCGCACGACACGACCAGAAATAATTCGATTTCTGGTCGTATGCTGTGCATTACATCGCGCCAAGACGTTTCTGCGCTTGTTTTGCGCCTTCGGTGCCTGGGTATTTGCTGATAACCTGTTGATAAACCGCTTTTGCTTTCGCAGTGTCACCTTTGTCCTGCATGATCACACCGACTTTATACATCGCGTCAGCAGCCTTTGGTGACTTCGGGTAGTTTTTCACCACCGAAGCAAAATAAAACGCGGCATCATCTTTTTTACCCTTGTTGTAATTCAACTGACCGAGCCAGTAGTTGGCGTTCGGCTGATAAGTCGAATCAGGGTACTTTTTGATGAAGTTCTGGAATGCCACAATTGCATCATCCTGGCGGGATTTATCCTGCACCAGGGCAATTGCCGCATTGTAATCGGTATTCGCATCACCGCTTTGTACTGGCGCACCCGACGTCGCAGCACCTGCGTCAGGCGCAGACGTCGCTGCCCCCGCAGTTGATCCGCTCTGATCGCCGCTTGTCGACTGCGCGGAAGCGCCACCGCTGCTCAGACTGTCCATCTGTAACAGGATCTGCTTCTGACGCTCAACTACCTGATTCAGTTGATACTGACTTTCCTGAATTTGACCACGCAGGGAGTCTATATCGGCCTGATTATCAGAGAGTTGCTGCTGGAGTTGGGTTAAAAGCTGGCTGTGAGCGTTAGAAATACGCTCGAGTTGAGTGACACGGTCTTCGACCGAGCCTGAGCCGACACTACTGATTGGCGCCTGAGCAAAAGCGGCCCAGGGGGCCGCTATGCCAACCAGTAACGACAGACTCAACAGATGATGTCTGAAGTTACTGCTCATGCAATTCTCTTAGTAAACCAGTACGGCACGACGGTTTTTGGAGTAAGCCGCTTCGTCGTGACCCAGTACTGCAGGTTTTTCTTTACCGTAAGAAACGATGGAGATCTGGTCAGCAGAAACGCCTTTACCCTGCAGGTACATCTTAACAGCGTTCGCACGACGTTCACCCAGGGAGATGTTGTACTCAGGAGTACCACGTTCGTCCGCGTGACCTTCTACGGTGACTTTGTAAGACGGGTTGCTACGCAGGAAGTTAGCGTGCGCATCCAGCATTGCAGCGAAGTCAGAACGGATATCGTACTTGTCCAGATCGAAGTAAACGATGTTGTTCTGCTGCAGCTGTTGCATCTGCAGACGAGCCTGCTCTTCAGAGGACATGTTGCCGCTGCCGTTTGCATCCATACCAGTGCCGGCACCCAGCATGCCTTCGCTGCCGTCATTGCTGGCGTTCTTGTTAGAAGAACATGCCGCAATAGCCATAACAGGCAGAGCGATCATCAGCCCTTTCAGCACTTTGTTCAGTTGCATTTCAATGATTCCTTTATTAATCAATTATTTATTATCACAGATACGGCGACCAGGCAGGGAATTTAACCTGTCCATCAGTTGCCGGAAGACGCGCTTTGAAACGCCCATCTGTAGAAACCAAATTCAGCACGGATCCCATCCCCTGAGAAGAGCTGTAGATTACCATAGTGCCGTTAGGTGCCAGACTTGGCGTTTCGTCCAGGAACGTTGACGACAGAACTTGTACGCCACCCGCTACCAGATCTTGTTTGGCAATGTGCTGCTGACCATTGGCCGAGCTTACCATTACCATAAATTTGCCGTCGCTGCTGACATCAGCATCCTGGTTTTGTGAACCTTCCCAGGTAATACGCTGCGGAGCACCGCCGTTAACGTTAACTTTATACACTTGCGGACGACCCGCCTGATCCGATGTAAAGGCCAGGTTCTGGCTGTCCGGGAACCAGGTCGGCTCCGTATTGTTGCTGCGGCCATCGGTCACCTGACGGATCTGACCAGAACCAATATCCATCACATACAGGTTCAGGCTCCCGGTTTTTGACAGGGCAAACGCCAGTTTGCTGCCATCCGGAGAGAACGCAGGCGCACCGTTGTGACGCGGGAATGACGCAACCTGACGGACCGCGCCGTTAGACAACGTCTGAATAACCAGCGCAGAACGACCGCTTTCGAAGGTGACATACGCCAATTTAGAACCGTCCGGAGACCAGGCCGGAGACATCAACGGCTGCGGTGAACGGTGAACCACAAACTGGTTGTAGCCATCGTAGTCAGACACGCGCAGTTCATACGGGAACTGACCGCCGTTAGTCTGAACAACATACGCGATACGGGTGCGGAATGCGCCTTTAATACCGGTCAGTTTCTCAAACACTTCGTCACTGGCAGTATGGCCGGCATAACGCAGCCACTGCTTGTTCACTTTGTAAGAGTTCTGAGCCAGTACAGTACCCGGCGCACCGCCGGTGTCAACCAGCTGGTAAGCAACATTGTAGGAACCGTCCGGATTCGGAGTCACCTGACCGACCACGACCGCGTCAATCCCCAGCGCAGACCATGCAGCAGGTTGAACGTCCTGCGCAGTCCCCGGCTGTTGTGGCAAACGAGACCGATCTAACGGATTAAATTTACCGCTGTTGCGCAGGTCAGCGCCAACAATGCCACCGATATCTTCAGGTGCAGCACCCGGCCCAGCCCACTGGAATGGCACAACCCCAATCGGGCGCGCCGAGTCCACCCCCTGGGTTATCTCAATACGTACTTCTGCGTGCAGCACCGCTGCCCACAGCATCAGAAAACCAAATGCTACTCGTAATGCCTGCTTCATCATATCTCCCTTATCCAGGCGATCAGCCCACGATAATTTAGCAGAATGTTAACAAACTCAAATACACAAAACTACCAGAACCCAGCGACTACCGCAGATTGTTTTCCCCGTCATAACGGGGAAAGTTTAGCTTACGGTTTAAAGTCCAGAGGTGCGTTTTTAAACACTTCATATACCGCCTGGCTCGGTGGTTTTGGAATCTTCGCTTGTCGGGCTGCAGCAAGCGCTGCCTGACAAAGCGCGGGATCGCCACCTTCAGACTGAATGTCGAGCAGCATACCGTCAGAAGCCAGTTTTATCCGAAGCGTACAGGTTTTACCTGCATAAGACGATGCGTCGTAGAACTTGCTTTCAATGGCAGATTTAATCTGCCCGGCATAGTTGCTGATATCCGCGCCTGATGCGCCATTATTTTTAGTATTACCACTCCCCGCAGGAGAAGCGTTGTTCCCTTTTGCCCCACCGCCGGTTTTCGGCGCATTCTTACCGGAGCTAAGATCGCCAAGCAGATCGTCAACGCCAGATGCTGCAGCCGCTTTTTCAGCAGCGGCCTTTTTGGCCGCAGCGGCTTTCTCGGCTGCTGCTTTCTTATCGGCAGCGGCTTTCTCAGCTGCAGCTTTTTTATCAGCGGCGGCCTTTTCTGCGGCGGCTTTTTTCTCAGCAGCGGCTTTCTCGGCGGCTTTTTTCTCAGCAGCGGCTTTCTCGGCGGCGGCGGCGGCTTTGGCTGCAGCCGCTTTTTCCGCGGCGGCTTGCTTAGCGGCTTCGGCCTCGGCTTTCTTCTTCGCATCGGCAGCCGCTTTAGCCGCTTCTGCTTCTGCTTTCTTCTTCGCGTCAGCAGCGGCTTTTGCCGCCTCTGCTTCGGCTTTCTTCTGTGCATCCGCCGCGGCTTTTTTCGCGGCTTCTGCGGCTTCTTTCACCTGCGCATCAGCTTTCGCTTTGGCATCCGCCGCGGCTTTCTTCGCCGCTTCTTCAGCCTGTTTCTGCTGTTCCTGCGCTTTCTTCGCGTCGGCTTCAGCCTGCTTCTGCTGTTCCTGAGCCGCTAAACGTTCTTTCTCGATCTGCTTAAGCCGTTCCTGTTCGGCAGCCTGCTTCTCACGAAGCTCTTCCGCCTGCTGCTGCTCCAGTTTTTCACGTTGCTCTTTGGCACGCTGCGCACTTGACTGTTGCTGCTGCTGACGTTCGTACTGCTGAACCACGGCGCCAGGATCAACCATCACGGCATCGATGGAAGAACCACCGCCGCCGCCGGTTGAAGCCTCAATATGCTCATCGAACGAACTCCAGATCAGGACTGCAAATAGGATGACATGCAGCACCGCTGAAATAATTATCGCCCGTTTGAGCTTGTCGTTTTGTTCGGTTGCCTTTGACACTCTCGGTTCCCAAAAACTGTTAGCCTGTTACACGTTCTCTTTAAAACCAGAGACGCAAATGATCAGATAGGCTGCGTCATTAAGCCAACCGACTTCACACCTGCACTGTGCAACAAGTTCAGCGCTTTAATTATTTCATCGTAAGGCACATCTTTCGCGCCCCCGATCAAGAAGACCGTTTTCGGATTGGACTCCAGGCGACTTTTCGCCTCGGCGATCACCTGTTCCGGCGGCAGTTGATCCATACGATCTTTCTCAACCACCACGCTGTACTGCCCTACTCCGGAAACCTCAATAATGACCGGCGGATTATCGTTACTGCTAACGGCCTGCGACTCGGTCGCATCCGGCAGATCGACTTCCACGCTCTGCGTAATGATCGGCGCTGTCGCCATAAAGATCAGCAGCAGCACCAACAGCACGTCGAGCAACGGTACGATGTTGATTTCGGACTTCAGGTCGCGACGACCTCGTCCACGCGATCTGGCCATGGCTTACCCCTTGTTGCTTTCGCTAACGGTAAACGCCTGACGGTGCAGAATCGCGGTGAACTCTTCCATAAAGTTGTCGTAATTCAGTTCCAGCTTGTTAACACGCTGATTCAGACGGTTGTAGGCCATGACCGCCGGGATTGCCGCAAACAGACCAATTGCCGTAGCAATCAATGCTTCCGCGATACCCGGAGCAACCATCTGCAACGTCGCCTGTTTTACCGCCCCGAGCGCAATAAACGCATGCATGATCCCCCACACGGTACCGAACAGACCGATATACGGGCTGATGGAACCCACGGTGCCGAGGAACGGAATATGCGTTTCCAGCGTTTCAAGTTCACGGTTCATCGAGATCCGCATCGCACGAGATGCCCCTTCCACCACTGCTTCCGGCGCATGGCTGTTTGCCCGATGCAATCGTGCAAACTCTTTGAACCCGCTATAAAAGATTTGTTCCGAACCCGCCAGATTATCACGGCGTCCCTGACTCTCCTGATACAGGCGAGACAGTTCAATTCCGGACCAGAATTTGTCTTCGAACGCTTCGGCTTCACGCGCGGCGGCGTTAAGAATACGGGTCCGCTGGATAATGATGGCCCAGGATGCGATTGAAAAACCAATCAAAATCAACATGATAAGTTTAACCAGAAGGCTTGCCTTCAGGAACAAATCAAGGATATTCATGTCAGTCACTGCTTAAACTCCGCGACAATAGACTTGGGAAGCGCACGAGGCTTCATTTTGAGTGGATCAACGCAAACAATCAGAACCTCAGCCTCATTGAGCACGGTGTTCTCTGCGTTGACAATGCGTTGCGTGAAAACCAAAGAGGTGCCACGCATTGACGTAATTTCTGTTTGGATTTCGAGCATATCGTCGAGTCGCGCAGGCGCGTAGTATTCCAGCGTCATTTTACGCACCACGAAGGCAACTCGCTCAGCCAACAGCACCTGCTGACTGAAGTGATGATGACGCAGCATCTCTGTGCGTGCTCGTTCATAAAAAGCGACGTAACTGGCGTGATAAACCACACCACCGGCGTCGGTGTCTTCATAGTAAACACGTACCGGCCATCGAAATATATACTTATTCATTCCTGCTGCCTTTTTGTTGGCTTCGTCCACTCACACCGTCACTTACGCCTGTAAGCTCCTGGTGATTCGCGTACTTACCGCCGCGATGCTTCAAGAATGCTGTTGTATATAGCGTTGTATTCACTTTACATCCCGGTAATGCAATTAGGTTGTTGACTGCCATTGTTTACGGATGGCAGGACACAGCCTCACGTTAGTGCTTTTAAACGTTGCTACTATACGCGCGCGATTGAGGCTTGGGAATGGGGGGAAGTTAAGGGAGAGTAAAAATATATGGGCTTATGCAAGCCCATAGATCATTCAGGATGTTTCTTATTCAAAAGAAGAAGAATATCAGACCGACAATAAGCACGATATCGGCGAGTAGCGGAGAGAAAATCCCCTGCCAGTGCGCGGCGCGAGGACGAAAGCCCACGCCATGAATGATGCCCGCACAGACCGCCCACATCAGCAGCAGACCGTGCCAGATTTCCAGCCCGCTGGTTTTAGCCGCGAAGCGGGAGGGATCCCAAAACATACATCCTGCTAACACTAGCGCCATCACCAAAGAAAGCGCCCGTAACGGGCGCTTGTCCATCGCGTTATATTGCATCGCGATCAGGGTGGTCATCAGTGTTCTTCTTGACCGTCTTTGCTTGCCTCGACGTGCTCAAGGGCCAGCGCAGTGATGATCCCAAATGCACAGGCAAGAAGCGTTCCCAGAATCCAGGCGAAATACCACATAGTTTGCTCCTTACTTAGTACAGAGAGTGGGTATTATTTTCAATATGCTCTTTGGTGATGCGACCGAACATTTTCCAGTAACACCAGCTGGTGTAGATGAGAATGATCGGAACAAACACCACAGCAACCCAGGTCATCAGATTCAGCGTCAACTGACTGGACGTCGCATCCCACATGGTCAGGCTCGCGTTCATCATGGTGCTTGAAGGCATCACGAACGGGAACATGGCGATACCGGCAGTCAGGATGATGCAGGCCAGCGTCAGAGAAGAGAACAGGAATGCCCATGCCCCTTTCTCCATGCGGGACGTCAGAATCGTCAGCAACGGCAGCGCCACACCCAGTGCCGGAACCAGCCACAGGATCGGTGCATTGTTGAAGTTGACCATCCAGGCACCCGCTTCACGTGCCACTTCTTTGGTCAGCGGGTTAGACGCCGCATGATGATCAATCGCAGAGGTCACCACGTAGCCATCAATACCGTACATCACCCAGACACCCGCCAGTGCGAAGCAGACCAGAGTGACCAGCGCCGCAATCTGCGATGTCGCACGTGCACGCAGGTGCAGTTCACCCACGGTACGCATTTGCAGATAAGTTGCGCCCTGAGTAATGATCATCCCTACGCTCACCACGCCCGCCAGCAGACCAAACGGATTCAGCAACTGGAAGAAATTACCGGTGTAGAACAGACGCAGATACTCATCGATATGGAACGGTACGCCCTGCAACAGGTTGCCGAATGCCACGCCGATCACCAGCGGCGGCACGAAGCTCCCCACGAAGATGCCCCAGTCCCACATGTTGCGCCAGCGGGTGTCTTCAATCTTAGAGCGGTAATCAAAACCGACCGGACGGAAGAACAAGGATGCCAGCACGAGGATCATCGCCACATAGAAACCGGAAAACGCCGCGGCGTAGACCATCGGCCAGGCTGCAAACAACGCGCCACCCGCGGTGATCAGCCACACCTGGTTACCGTCCCAGTGCGGGGCGATGGAGTTAATCATAATTCGACGCTCGGTGTCGTTACGACCGAGGAAACGGGTGAGCATGCCCACCCCCATGTCGAAGCCATCGGTGACCGCAAAACCAATCAGCAGAATGCCAACCAGCAGCCACCAGATAAAACGTAGTACTTCATAATCGATCATTTGACGACTCCTGTCTTAGCGTGCCGGCTGAGAAGCCACGGTGGACTGCTCATAGTGGTAGCGACCCGTTTTCAGGCTGCTTGGGCCAAGGCGTGCGAACTTGAACATCAGGAACAGTTCAGCCACCAGGAACAGGGTATACAGGCCACAAATCAGGATCATGGAGAACAGCAGGTCACCGACGGTCAGCGACGAGTTCGCCACTGCGGTTGGCAACACCTCACCGATCGCCCACGGCTGACGGCCATATTCGGCAACAAACCAGCCGGCTTCTACTGCAATCCACGGCAGTGGAATACCGTACAGCGCGGCGCGCAGCAGCCATTTCTTCTCACCGATGCGGTTACGAATCACGCTCCAGAAGGAGAGCGCAATGATCGCCAGCAGCAGGAAGCCACAGGCCACCATGATACGGAAGGCAAAATACAGCGGCGCAACGCGAGGAATAGAATCTTTCGTCGCCTGCTGAATCTGCGCTTCAGTCGCATCAGAGACGTTCGGGGTATAGCGTTTCAGCAGCAGGCCGTAACCGAGGTCTTTTTTCATCACGTTGAACTGATCGCGAACCGCCTGGTCGGTCGAACCGGCACGCAGTTGCTCCAGCAGTTCATACGCTTTCATCCCGTTACGGATACGCTCTTCATGCTGCACCATCAGGTCTTTCAGACCGATAACTGGCGTGTCGACAGAACGTGTCGCAATGATGCCCAGCGCATACGGGATCTGAATCGCCAGTTTGTTTTCCTGCGAATCCTGATCCGGAATACCAAACAGGGTAAAGGCAGCTGGAGCGGGCTGAGTCTCCCACTCTGCTTCAATGGCCGCGAGTTTGGTTTTCTGCACGTCACCCATTTCGTAACCGGATTCATCACCCAGAACGATAACAGACAACACAGCAGCCATACCGAAACTGGCAGCGATAGCAAAAGAGCGTTTTGCGAAAGCGATGTCGCGACCTTTCAGCAGGTAATAAGCACTGATACCGAGGATGAACATCGCACCGGTCACGTAGCCAGACGCCACGGTGTGCACAAATTTCACCTGGGCTACCGGGTTAAGGACCAGTTCAGAGAAGCTCACCATCTCCATACGCATGGTTTCGAAGTTGAAATCCGATGCGATAGGGTTCTGCATCCAGCCGTTTGCGACCAGGATCCACAGAGCGGACAGGTTAGAACCTAATGCGACCAGCCAGGTTACCGCCATGTGCTGAACTTTACCCAGACGATCCCAGCCGAAGAAGAACAGACCTACAAAGGTGGATTCGAGGAAGAAGGCCATCAGACCTTCGATCGCCAGCGGCGCACCGAAGATATCCCCAACGTAGTGGGAATAGTAAGACCAGTTTGTCCCGAACTGGAACTCCATGGTCAGCCCGGTTGCGACACCCAGGGCGAAGTTGATACCAAACAACTTGCCCCAGAACTTAGTCATATCTTTATAAATCTGTTTGCCGGAAAGGACGTAAACCGTTTCCATAATGGCCAGCAGGAACGCCATACCGAGCGTCAGTGGCACAAAGAGGAAGTGGTACATCGCGGTCAAGGCAAACTGTAAGCGCGACAGTTCGACTATATCTAACATCATGACTCCTTGCTCATCGCATGAAGACTCCGAGAGTGAACCCCGTTAGAAAGGGTCACACGCATGCCCCAATACAAATTTATTTGTGCACTCTCGCCGTTGCCGTTTTCCTGGAGAAGGAAACAGAAAGGGCGAAAGGTTACAAACATGTTAATAAAAAACTCAAATTGATCCCGCAATTATATTACGCCGCAAAATCCTTACAATAAACAGGTTTTTATTGAGGAATATTTGCATTTTTCGACAGTGATCAATTTATAGCGAATTCATCACTTTTCCACCAATTTGATCGGCGACAATTTAACTCGTTTCACGTCGGTTTTCCAATGTTTAAACCTTGATTTAAATCAAAAACAGGACTTTTTGTTAACTATGTTTAAATGGAGTAATTATGGTGAAAAACATGTTGCAAACATGTGCATCTACGGGAGGGATGGTTACTAAGTGAAAATGTATATATAAAAAAACAGTGTTTTAATTAACGCCAACACAGGAATTTATCTTCCCTTTCCCGATGAGTTCAGCGTAGACAATTTATTGTTATTTGCCAGGATATAAATTTCACGCGTCAACATTCACAATTATTTCACTTTTATAGCGGTATAAATTAACACCGCACAGTTATTATTCTGTTAAGAAAAAAGCCACGCGATGCGTGGCTTGTGTCTGTTTGCTGGCTATTCACACAATTTTGTAGCTGAACGTTCGTGTTTGTCCCGGCAAAACCGGGCCGAAGTCGCTGCGCTTTTCATCAACGCTCTTAAGCGGCTGCTCATCCAGGCACGTTTCTGTACACGATTGAACCGCGCTGCCGAAGGCAACCGTTGCGTCGCATGGCTCCGAATCGGAGGGATTAAACAGGCGCAGGATCAGTTCATTCCTCCCTTCAGCTTTCTTCAGGGTGCTCAACTGACACCCAACCGGTGGCATAGTGAATAAACTGTAGTGGTCAGGCGTCATGAAACCGGCCTTGTTCAGTTTCATCGCATCCCACGGAATCTTGTTATAACACTGTACGGGTGTGAGCCAGGCCCTGGCCTGCTGAGCAATACCGGCGTTCACAGGCGTACCGGTATAACTGAAAAGGCTCAACCGACAGTGCAACCGTCCGCGCAGTTGTGCATCCGGTACCGCCATTTTAATGCCTGAAGGACGACCTGGACGCAAAAGCAGATCCTCTTTCCCCAGTAGTCCTACACCGCGTAGTAGCGTGATGGCGAAAGTTTTTTCCCGGTCACCCAGCACTTCAAATTCCCGCAATCCTTCAGTGAAAACTGCCAGACCATTTTTGCCCTCCTGAAGCGTCGCATAGTTAAGCATATTCCAGACGGGAATCGGTGCCTCTTTCCAGCCCTCTTCCCGCCAGTTTGCCAGTGCGGGATCCCGCACGGGGCGACTCACCGTACCAAACTGCGTATCTGCCAGCACAGTGTCGGTCACAAACGGAGTGGGGATCAGTACCCGCAGACGATGATCGTCTGCCTGATTGTCCAGAAGGACTTCAATATCAATTCGCCTGCTGTTGTGACTCAGGATGACCGTTATTTCAACCCCAACCCTACCGCTACGCTGGCGAGCGCGACGTTCCGTAAGATTGAGCGGCACGTCCATTTGATAACGAATCCGCGCCCGGCTTTGCCAGGCTTCATGGGTCATAACACACTCTGCTTTTACCGATGCGGAAGTCAACCGCCACTCTTCTCTGGCGGGCGAGTAGTCATACTCATCCCCATCATCAGATCCCTCTTCCAGCACCAGAACGCGGTCATAGCAGATGCCGCTATCTTTGTCATACAGACGCAGCGTTCCGTCGTCGTTAACGGCTATCTGCCAGAACGCATTTTCCAGCACTTCTGCCCCTGGCGTTTCTGGTGCAACGTGATTTCCCGCCTCCCCTTGCGTTACGTACAGCGTGCGATAACCCATCGACGGTACTATCTGCTGGATTTGGATATCAAACTCCATAAACGGTTCGTAGTTACCGTAATGCACGATCTGCCTGTCTATCAGACCAGGATCGATTTCGCGAACCCCGCGAACAAAAAAGGGAACGGGATTTCCCCGATCGTCACGCAGGCAAAACTGATGACCTCTCAGGCGGATGGTTGTGTTAATCACCTCTTCACGCGGCCACGGCATCAGGTTAAACAGCACCAGTTTATCGCTGTCGCTAAGCGGCATGTTGTCCGTGATTTTGCGCAGATAAAAACGGATCAGGTTATCCGCCATATCCTCCGCCAGTTCGAAGCGCGCGATGATTTCCCGGTGAACCTTATCGCTGCAGCAACATCCAATGCTGTCGTGAGCATGATTCTTTAAAATCTCTTTCCACATTTTTTCCAGCAAACCGTGGTGATACTCAAAGCCAAGCGTCCAGGCCAGCGTCGCCAGAGGTTCAAGGATATTGACTACCTTATTTTCAATACGCGCATGAAGGAGTTTAATGTCCATCCGCGTCGAGCCAATCGTGCGGTGTACCCGCATATACTTACCGTCAATAAATTCGCCTTTCAGCGTGGCCAGTTGTTCACGTCGATTCTCGATATGTTCAAACACCGCTTCAAAACGGCTCATCACAAACTTTCGCTGCGGGTAGATCTCGCGCAGTTTGTCCATCACCGCAAAAATGTTCTGTTGCAGCGGCATCTGATCGTGACCATTCGGCAGCAATATCTCTTTTGTCACAGACGCTTTTTCCAGCACCTCAAAATAGCTGTCAAGCCGTTTGCGCAGCCCGCTCTCATCCTCGGGTAAGTACTTACCAATCGCGTAACCCAGTGGCAATACCTGCGCGACGACTTCACTGCCATCGCTGCTTTGCCATAAAAACTCGGTCTTATCGGTACCGTGTCGCTCTGAACAACCGCGCCAGAACATCGTGCGGGTGATGCCAAATCCGTTGTAGATATGCGGAAGCTGTCCCGACATGCCAAAGGAATCGGGTAGATAGCCAATTTTCATCGGCTCGCCAAAAGCCAGGCAATCACGCATGCCATACAGCAGGTTACGCACAATAGACTCACCGGAGACAATGGTGGTATCCGTCTGGGTGTACCATGGGCCGATAATTAACTTTCCGGTTTGCACCAGACGTTGTACCCGATGGGTATTTTCCGGCTTTATCGCAAAGTAATCCTCCAGCACTGCCGTCTGTCCATCAAGAACGTAATATTTATAGTCGGTATCCTGTTCCAGTCGGGTGAGGATCTCTTCCATATTGTTGACCAGCAAAATGCGTGACGCTTCGGTGGTAAAATACCACTCCCGATCCCAGTGCATATGCGGGGTAATGTGAACGCGAGATACAGCTTTCATCTTCGTTTCCTGTTCAGAATTAAGACATTACGCCATCAGTCGTATATTTACCCTGCTTCACCGCATAGCGTCGCCAGAGCAGCAAAACCAGCGTTGAGATAACGGTTCCCACCAGCGCCGCACCGAACCAGCCTGCCGCGGCCAGTACGCCGCCGTACCCGGCATCGTGCAGCAAAAAGAGTGAAAAAATACCCGCGCCAGGCGTTGAGAGACCAATATTCATCGCCCCAACCATTGCCCCTGTCGCCATTGACCCGAGGACAAAGGAGCCAATCACCCGCACAGGATCTTCAATCGCCATCGGGATTGCCCCTTCTGTAATACCCGCCAGCCCTAGCAGCCATGTGGATTTCCCGGTTTCAATTTCAAACTCTTTAAACAGACGGGGAGAAATTAACGTTGACGCGGTCACCGTAAATGCTGAGACCATTTTGACCGAGGCAAAGATGGCATAAGGACCGTAGACGCCGTTCGCCATCGCCCCCAGACAAAAGGCATAGGCGGCCTTATTGACCGGGCCCCCCAAATCAAATGAACACATAAAGCCGAGAATCGCGCCAAGCAGCAGCGCATTCGCCCCAGATAAACCGTTAAGCCAGGCGGTCAGGCTGTTGTTAATCCATGCCACCGGTTCGCCGACAACAAACAACATCAGGCTGCCTGCCCCCAGCGTACCAACCACCGGATAGAGGTAAAACGACAAAAAACCGTTGAATTTACTGCTCAATCGCAGGTGTTTTTTCACCCAGCGCATCAGGTATCCAGCAATTAATCCCCCTGCGATTGCGCCAAGAAAACCGGAACCAATCATGTTCGCGGCAAGCCCGGCAGCAAAACCGGGTGCCAGTGCGGGTTTATCCGCCAGAGAATACGCGGTGTAAGCCGCCAGTACAGGCACCATCAACACACCGAGCATTCCACCGCCAAGTTTGCGATACATCCACAGCCAGGAGTTCTCCTGTTCGAACAGCGGTTGCAGACCGAATATCTGCGCCAGTAATACCGCGACAGCAAGTACCGTCCCACCCGCAACAATCAGCGGCACAGCAAAGGAGATCCCACTCAGTAAGGCCTGTTTTAACTCCGTCTTAAGCCCTTTAGACTGATGGCTCTCTTCCTGCCGCACGCGCTTGACATTTTGTGGTTCAAGCGCCAACGCTTGCCGGATCAGTTGCTCAGCATGGCGAATCGGTTCGGCGACGGGTACCGTCAGCACCGGGATCCCCGCAAACCGTTCGCTCTCTTTGATTGCCACCTCAGCGGCCAAAATACAGGCACTGGCCGAATTCAGTTGATCTGCCGTTAAGCGCCCTTCAATACCGTTAGCGCCCTGCTTTTCAACAAACACATTGACGCCCAGCTTCCGTCCGGCTTTCTCCAGATATTCCGCCGCCATATAGGTATGCGCGATCCCCGCCGGACAGGCGGTCACACACACAATTGTGGGGGCGTTGAATGGCGTTGCGACCATTGGTCCATGCCCGTTGTCATCCAGCGCCGCCAACAGCTCGTCAGCACTCGTTGCCGCCATAACACGGGCTCGCGTTTCTTCATCAGTCAGCCTCGTGGTGAGCGCGGTCAACAATTGCATATGGGTACTGCCCGCCTCTTCCTGTGGGATGGCGAGCAGGAAAATCAGGTCAACAGCTTCCGGACCGTCGACCCCTTCCCAGCTCAGGGGCTTGCTGAGCGTCGCCACCGCAAAAGCGGCTTCTTTCACAGCCGACGTTTTCCCGTGTGGTACCGCCAGCCCTTCTCCTAACGCAGTCGGTCCGAGGTTTTCACGTGCAAACACGGCTTCCAGAAAGGTATCAGAATCAGCAATTTTGCCCAACGCCGTCAGCCGCTGCGCTAACGTACGAATCGCCTCTTCACGGCTGGTAAACCGGGCGTTCAGGCACAGCGCGTCCCGCTGGGTTAACGTCGTCAGGTTCATCATGATCCTCACAAAATGGTTGTTTTATGTGCGAAGGAGTGTGCCAGACAAAACAATACATTTATGTGATCATTTTCACTTAAAGACGATAATTTGTATTTAATTTGTATTATTTACACATTCAATTCATTAGGCATAATGTGAAAAGTCGTCTTAACAACCTGACAGAAAAAACCATGAGCCGAAAACCACTTTATCGACAGATAGCCGACGGGATCCGTGAACAAATCCAGCGAGGTGAGTTGAAGCCCGGTGATGCTCTGCCGACAGAATCCGCGCTACAGGCGGCATTTGGGGTCAGTAGGGTCACCGTGCGTCAGGCGCTAAGGCAGTTAACCGAGCAGCAGATCATCGAAAGCATTCAGGGCAGCGGCACATACGTTAAAGAGGATCGGGTTAATTACGACATCTATCAATTAACCAGTTTTGATGAAAAGCTGACCGACCGTAGCAGCGATACGCACAGCGACGTGCTGGTTTTCGAAGTGATTCAGGCCGATGATTTTTTGAAAAATCAATTACAACTGGCTGATGACAAACGGGTCTGGCACGTCAAGCGGGTGCGTTACATCAAGCAAAAACCAGTCGCGCTGGAGGAGACGTGGATGCCGTTGGCATTATTCCCTGATTTAACCTGGCAGGTGATGGAAAACTCAAAGTACCACTTCATTGAAGAGGTGAAGAAACAGGTCATTGAACGCAGTGAGCAGGAGTTGATTCCACTGATGCCCACCGAAGAGATGAGCCGCCTGCTTGCTATCCCGCTCACAAAGCCAATCCTGGAAAAAGTATCGCGTGGTTTTTTAAAGGGAGGACAGGTATTCGAATACAGTCGCAATGCGTTTAATACTGACGATTATAAATTTACGTTGATCGCCCACAGGAAACAGCGTTAATCGGAGTGCGCTTTAAAACTATTTCGACGAAGTGTTAACTGCTTCACAAATATAAAGTCAATGTAATATGCTGAATTTTTCATGTCCCAACGCGGGAATTGCAAACAACTCACCATCATATTTATCATTTTATTAACAATAATAAAATGGCGTATAGAAACATTATGCTTTATTCCGTTACGCGCCTCACACTTCTTCCTCTAAAATTATTTAAACACCTATTCCGCGCAAAGACAAATAAACAGGATTTAGATCACAAACATAGAAAGCCGTTTAATAGGAATCTATTTATTAAATATATACACCATCCAGAATAAAATATATAATTCATTGATAATAAACAGTTTTTAAATTTTCATTCATAGAACAGTCGTTTTTCGAAAGATATTTTGAAAATAGATCAATTGCATCCATCGCGCCTCCCCACGACACTCCGTCCCTATTAAAACATTGCAAAACTTTTTATTTCTTACCCTGAGTCCTGGAGAGGATTACCCATGAAAAAATCAACACTCGTTATTGGCGTCATTGGTGCTGACTGCCATGCCGTAGGCAATAAAGTTCTGGACCGCGTTTTTACTGCCCATGATTTTCGCGTAATCAATCTGGGCGTAATGGTAAGCCAGGATGAATATATCGATGCCGCGATCGAAACCGGCGCCGATGCGATTGTCGTCTCTTCCATTTATGGCCACGGCGACATCGACTGCCTGGGTCTGCGCGAGCGCTGCATCGAACGCGGTATCGGCGACATCCTGCTTTATGTCGGCGGCAACCTGGTGGTCGGGAAGCATGATTTCGCAGACGTCGAAGCCAAATTCAAAGAGATGGGCTTCCAGCGCGTCTTTGCCCCAAGCCACGATCTCGAAGATGTGTGTCAGCTGATGGCAGCGGATATCAACAAGCGCCACGGCATTGAAAAGCGTTGTCTGGAAGAGGCCATCTGATGCAAACCGTCTCTGTCGATATCGGCTCGACGTGGACCAAAGCTGCCCTCTTCGCAAAGGAGGGGGATGCGTTAACACTGGTTAACCACGTTCTGACTCCGACGACGACCCATCATCTGGCGGAAGGTTTTTTCGCCAGCCTGAACCAGGTGCTGAACGTTGCCGATGCGCGCCCACTGCTCAACCGGGGTGAAGTGACCCTGAAATACTCCTCGTCGGCGAAAGGCGGTCTTGCCGTCGCCGCAATGGGACTGGTGCCGTCGATCACTCTGGAATCGGCAAAAGTCACGGCGCATTCCGCCGGGGCAAAAATCGCCCAGTACTATTCGTACAAACTGAATCGCCATGATATTCAGGCGCTGGAAGCTTCACCACCGGACATTCTGCTGTTTACCGGCGGCACCGACGGTGGTGAAGAGAGCTACGGCCTGGCCAATGCGCGCGCCCTGGCAGAGTCCAGCCTCGACTGCGCCATTATCTACGCCGGAAACCGCGACATTCAGGATGATGTCCAGGCGATTCTGGGACACAAAGATCTGACCACGGTAGACAACATTCTGCCCGATCTCGATCACCCGAATCCCTTCGCCGCCCGCAAGGCGATTTGTGATGTCTTCCTGTCCCGCATTGTGAAAGGCAAAGGCCTGGATGTGATTGTCGGTGAAACCGGCGAAGAGCCCATGCCAACACCCTGGACGGTGTACGAACTGGTCAAAGCCATCAGCGAAGTCGATAGCGCGTGGAGAGAATTCATGCTCATCGACATGGGCGGCGCGACCACCGACGTCTATTCCGCCAGTGCCAACACCCTCTCGCCCGATACCGTGCTGCACGGTGTCCCGGAGCCCTTTGTTAAGCGCACCGTGGAAGGCGATCTCGGCATGCGCGTCTCCGCCGTGGTGGTAGGCGAAAGCACCCAGGAACTGGTGAAGGTGGTATTCGCTCAGCAACCGGCACGCCAGGAGGCCTTCTATGGCTACCTGCGTCATCTGGTGGCGCATCCCGATTATCTGCCGCAGAGCGAGGAAGAGAAATACTTTGATTCTCTGTTAGCCGGACTGTGCGTCGGCTATGCCGCCGAGCGTCACGCTGGCACCAAAAAGCAGGTCTGTACCTGCGTTGGCAATGTCGATTTACAGATGGGGCGCGACCTGACCACCGTGCGCAAAGTGGTTGGCTCGGGCGGCTGGCTCTCCCGCGCCAGTCAGTTTGATATCCATCACTGGCTCAAATATCGCGAACTGGACGACGACGGTAGACGCATTCTTTTACCCACTCAGTTTGAGTACTACCGCGACGCAAAAGGTCTGCTCCCCCTGCTGGCAAACGTTGCCAGACTGGATCCCCAGGCCGCTGCGCGCACCAGCATTCACTGTTTAACCCTATAAAACCTAAGGCAGCGACGAATGGAACTTCGAAATAAAAAATTAACCCATGACGAATTTATGACCGAACGGCATCAGGTGTTGCAGACGTGGCATACCGGCAAAGACGTCGAACATTTTGAAGATGGCGTGAAGTATCAGCAGACCATTCCTGAGAAAAAACGTTTCTCTCATGCCTTGCTGAAGGCGGATCAGGAAGGGAAAACCCTGAGCCAACCGCGTGCCGGTGTGGCGTTGATGGATGAGCATATCGAACTGCTGAAAACCCTGCAGGTTGAGTGTGACCTGCTGCCGAGCACCATCGATGCCTACACCCGTCTGAATCGTTATGAAGAAGCCGCCATTGGGATCCAGAAATCTATCGAAGCCGGGACCTCAAAACTCAACGGACTGCCGGTGGTTAACCACGGTGTGGCGGCCTGTCGTCGGATGACCGAAGCGCTGGAGAAACCGATTCAGGTCCGTCACGGTACGCCGGATGCGCGACTGCTGGCGGAGATCGCCATGGCCAGCGGCTTCACCAGCTATGAAGGCGGCGGGATCTCCTACAACATTCCTTACGCCAAGCGCGTGACGCTGGAAAAATCGATTCGCGACTGGCAGTACTGCGACCGTCTGATGGGGCTGTATGAAGAACATGGCATTCGCATTAACCGCGAACCATTCGGCCCGTTGACCGGCACGCTGATCCCGCCGTTCATGTCTCACGCAGTGGCGATTATCGAAGGTCTGCTGGCGCTGGAACAGGGCGTGAAGTCGATTACCGTCGGCTACGGCCAGGTCGGTAGCCTCACGCAGGATATCGCAGCGATTCAGTCCCTGCGTGAACTGTCTCATGAATATTTCCAGAACTACGGTTTTGATGATTACGAGCTGAGCACCGTCTTCCACCAGTGGATGGGCGGTTTCCCGGAAGACGAATCCAAAGCATTCGCCATTATCTCCTGGGGCGCAGCGGTCGCCGGTATGTCCGGCGCGACCAAAGTGATCACCAAGAGCCCGCATGAAGCCTTCGGTATTCCGACAGCGGCGGCAAATGCCCAGGGGCTGCGTGCGTCACGTCAGATGCTCAACATGGTCAGTGACCAGAAATTCCCGCCGTGTGCCGCCGTCGAGCAGGAAGTGGAACTGATTAAGAGCGAAGTTCGTGCGGTTCTGAAGAAAGTGTTTGAGCTGGGCAACGGCGACGTTGCGCGCGGCACCGTGCTGGCCTTCGAAGCAGGCGTGCTGGACGTACCTTTCGCTCCTGCCTCCTGTAACGCCGGTAAAATCCTGCCAGTTCGCGATAACGCCGGGGCGATCCGTATTCTGGAAGCCGGCTCCGTTCCGCTGCCGCAGGACATTCTCGCTCTACACCACGATTACGTCGCCGAACGTGCCCATTTCGAAGGACGTAAACCCTCATTCCAGATGGTTGTTGATGACATCAACGCTGTATCCCACAGTCAATTAATAGGAAGACCATAATGAAAATTAAACAGGCGCTTTTCACCGCTGGCTACTCCTCATTCTATTTTGATGACCAGCAGGCGATCAAAAATGGCGCAGGTCATGACGGGTTCATTTATACCGGTGCGCCGGTTACCCCGGGCTTTACCTCTGTCCGCCAGGCTGGCGAGTGCGTTTCCGTACAACTGATTCTGGAAAACGGCGCCGTCGCGGTGGGTGATTGCGCCGCAGTGCAGTACTCCGGTGCCGGCGGCCGCGATCCGCTGTTCCTGGCTGAACATTTTATTCCGTTCCTCAACGATCATATTAAGCCGCTGCTGGAAGGCCGCGATGTGGATGCGTTCCTGCCGAACGCCCGTTTCTTCGACAAACTGCGCATCGACGGTAATTTGCTGCATACCGCCGTTCGTTACGGTCTGTCGCAGGCGCTGCTTGACGCCACCGCGCTGGCCTCAGGTCGTCTGAAAACCGAAGTGGTGTGTGACGAATGGCAACTGCCGTGCGTACCAGAAGCCATTCCTTTATTTGGTCAGAGCGGCGACGACCGCTACATCGCCGTCGACAAGATGATCCTCAAAGGCGTTGACGTCCTGCCGCACGCGCTGATCAACAACGTTGAAGAGAAGCTCGGTTTTAAAGGCGAAAAACTGCGTGAGTACGTGCGCTGGTTGTCCGACCGTATTCTCAGCCTGCGCACCAGCCCACGCTATCACCCGACGCTGCATATCGACGTGTATGGCACCATCGGTCTGATCTTCGACATGGACCCGGTGCGCTGCGCCGAGTATATCGCCAGCCTCGAAAAAGAAGCGCAGGGTCTGCCGCTGTACATTGAAGGCCCGGTCGATGCAGGCAACAAACCGGATCAGATCCGCATGCTGACCGCGATCACCAAAGAGCTGACCCGTCTGGGTTCCGGCGTGAAAATTGTCGCCGACGAATGGTGCAACACCTATCAGGACATCGTGGACTTCACCGATGCCGGTAGTTGCCACATGGTGCAGATCAAAACCCCGGATCTCGGCGGTATTCACAACATCGTTGACGCGGTGCTGTACTGCAACAAGCACGGGATGGAAGCCTACCAGGGCGGCACCTGCAACGAAACCGAAATCAGCGCCCGCACCTGCGTCCACGTGGCTCTCGCCGCCCGTCCAATGCGTATGCTGATCAAGCCGGGTATGGGCTTCGATGAAGGTCTCAATATCGTATTTAACGAAATGAACCGCACCATCGCGCTGTTGCAGACTAAGGATTAAGAGATGGCACGCACATTTAAGATCTTATCGCCGACGGCTATCCTGGGCTATGGCTTCCCGGAAGAGAGCTTTCGTAAAGCCATGGAAGAGTCACCGGATCTGATCGCGGTTGACGCAGGCTCCTCCGATCCCGGCCCCCACTACCTGGGGGCGGGTAAACCGTTTACCGATCGGGCCGGAGTGAAACGCGATCTGCGCTATATGATCACGGCGGGCGTTAAGAACAACATTCCGGTGGTGATCGGCACCGCCGGGGGATCCGGTGCTGCACCGCACCTTGAGTGGTGTCGGCAGATTATCCTGGAGATCGCACAGGAAGAAAAACTGTCCTTCTCCATGGCGCTGATCCCATCGGATGTCAATAAAGAGGTGGTTCACCAGGCGCTGGATAACGGCAAAATCACCGCGCTGGACTTTGTTCCGGCACTCACCCACGAGGCGATCGAAGAGAGCACCTACATCGTGGCGCAGATGGGGATCGAACCGTTCCAGCGGGCGCTGGAAGCCGGTGCGCAGGTGGTGCTGGGCGGGCGGGCTTATGATCCGGCCTGCTTCGCGGCGCTGCCGATTATGCAGGGCTTTGATGAAGGTCTGGCGCTGCACTGTGGCAAGATCCTGGAATGTGCGGCCATTGCCGCCACCCCAGGTTCCGGTTCTGACTGCGCAATGGGGATTATCGACGACAACGGCTTTACGCTGAAGACGTTCAACCCGAAACGCAAGTTCACCGAAACGTCGGCGGCGGCACATACCCTGTATGAGAAATCCGATCCGTACTTCCTGCCTGGCCCGGGCGGCGTGCTGAACCTGAAAGGGTGCAGTTTCAAAGCGGTAAACGATGGCGAAGTGTACGTCAGCGGTTCACGTCATGAATCAACGCCGTATGCGCTGAAACTGGAAGGCGCGCGTCAGGTGGGCTTCCGTTGCCTGACCATCGCCGGTACCCGCGATCCGATCATGATTGCCAGCATCGACACCATTCTCGAAGAAGTTCAGGCCAGCGTCGCCCGCAACCTCTCGCTGAATGATGACAGCATCCGCATGACGTTCCACCTGTACGGCAAGAACGGCGTGATGGGTAACCATGAACCGGTGCAAACCGCCGGGCATGAGCTGGGCATTTTGCTGGACGTGGTCGCGCCGACGCAGGATATCGCCAACAGCGTCTGTTCGCTGGTGCGATCTACTCTGTTGCACTACGGCTACGAAAACCGGATCGCCACGGCAGGCAACCTCGCCTTCCCGTTCTCGCCATCCGACATTCAAAGCGGGCCGGTGTATGAGTTCTCAATCTATCACCTGATCGAAGCCAGCGACGCCCTGCGTTTTGACTTCCATATCGAACAGGTGACGCCAGAAGGAGTTCAGGCATGAAACACGCTATTTGCACCCTGGCGCAGGTGATTCGTTCTAAAAACGCCGGACCGTATGAACTGGTGTTAGATATTTTATTTAAAACGCGCGAAGACTATCAGCGGGTAAAACGTTCTGAGCAATTAACCCCGCAGTTAATTGCCCGCTTATATAACGTTGAACCTGATTTTATTCATCGCATCGTCTGGTTTGACCCGGCGAATGCCGTAAAAATCGTGATGCCTCGCGATATTATTTCCGGCAACGTTGGTGACAATGATGTTTATGGCGCGCAGCAGCATGCGCCGTTATTAAGTATTGAGTTCGATCTGTAACCAATAAAATACAACAACGTCCATTGGCGTACAGGATTTCGCTGTATCACTGTATTCCAGATAATTCATGCGGTTGGTCATAACCTGCGTGCGCCTGAGCTGCTGTCCTGGCTCTGGCGCACGCGACCCTACAACACTTCACAGACCAGCCTAGATCCGATGGAGTAAACATGAAGAAAATAAGTCTAACAAAAATGATCATATTAGGCCTGATACTCGGCATGATTGCCGGGGTGGCTATTAATAATATGGCATCGGCTGATACAGCAAAATCGTATGCGCAGGATATCTCTATTTTCACCACCATATTCTTACGTATGGTGAAAATGATTATCGCGCCGTTGGTTATTTCAACCCTGGTTGTCGGCATCGCGAAAATGGGCGATGCGAAAACGCTGGGGCGTATATTTTCAAAAACTTTTTTCCTGTTTATTTGCGCCTCACTGCTGTCGATTGCGCTGGGTCTGGTGATCGTCAACCTGTTCCAGCCAGGCGCGGGCATTAACTTTGTTGCCCATGACGCCGGGGCCGTGGCGGCCGTTCAGTCTGAACCGTTCACGCTGAAAGTGTTTATTTCTCACGCCGTACCGACCAGTATCGTTGACGCCATGGCGCGTAACGAAATCCTGCAAATCGTTGTGTTCTCGATCTTTCTCGGCTGTAGCCTGGCGGCGATTGGTGAGAAAGCCGAACCGATCGTGAAGGTGCTCGACTCTCTGGTTCACGTCATGCTGAAACTGACGGGTTACGTCATGCTGTTCGCCCCGTTAACGGTATTCGCCGCTATCTCCGGGCTTATCGCTGAACGCGGGCTGGGCGTGATGGTGAGCGCCGGGATCTTCATGGGTGAGTTCTACCTGACGCTGGGTATGCTGTGGGCGATCCTCATCGGCCTGTCAACGATGATTGTCGGTCCGTGCATCGGTCGCCTGACGAAAGCGATCCTCGAACCGGCACTGCTGGCATTTACCACGTCCAGCTCGGAAGCCGCGTTCCCGGGTACTCTGGATAAGCTGGAGAAATTCGGCGTCTCGTCCAAGATTGCCAGTTTCGTACTGCCTATCGGTTACTCCTTCAACCTCGTGGGTTCAATGGCCTACTGCTCGTTTGCCACCGTCTTTATCGCGCAGGCGTGCAACATTGAGCTGAGCATGGGCGAGCAAATCACCATGCTGCTGATCCTGATGTTGACTTCTAAAGGTATGGCAGGCGTACCGCGTGCCTCGATGGTGGTCATTGCCGCTACCCTCAACCAGTTCAACATTCCGGAAGCCGGTCTGATCCTGCTGATGGGTGTCGATCCGTTCCTCGACATGGGCCGTTCTGCAACCAACGTGATGAGTAACGCCATGGGCGCCGCGATTGTCAGTCGCTGGGAAGGCGAACATTTCGGTTCCGGCTGCCGGGGCACTGCGCCGGTCAAAACGCCAGAACAGGAGCGTCCTGCCACTGAGCCGTCAGAAGTGGTGATGTCCTGATGATATAAGGTTGCCGGATAAGCACTCGCCCCTTCCGGCAACATGCCAATCACACCAACAAGGTTGCACCATGAACGTAAAATTCTTCGGCGCGAGCATGTTAACCGCCAGCCTGTTTTTTAGCGCCGCCGCGCTGGCGCAAACGGCGCCGGACTACGCCGCATTGATCGAACAGGCACACCAGAAATACAAAAGTAACAACGACGGCAAAGTCGCCGACTACATCCCTGCCCTTACCACTTACAGCCCCAACAACTTCGCCATTACCCTCGCTACCGTTGACGGCAAAATTTACCAGGCAGGAGACATCAACAAAGCATTCCCGATGGAATCGCTGAGCAAAGTCTTCACCCTCGCGCTGGCGATGGAACAGCACGGGCCACAGGAGGTGCTGGATAAACTCGGCGCTAATGCCACCGGCCTGCCCTTTAATTCCGGTCTCGCGGTCGAACTCACGAAGGGCGCACCGGAGAATCCGCTGGTCAATGCAGGTGCCATGAGTACCGTCAGCCTGATTGACGCCAAAGACAAAACCGACCGCTGGAACAAAATCCTCACCAACCTGAACGCCTGGGCCGACGCCACGCTCACGGTCAATGAACCGGTATTCAGATCGGAAATGGAGACCAACCAACACAATCAGGCGCTGGCGCAACTGATGGCATCGTACAACAGCTTCTACGGCAACACGCAGGAAGCCGTGGAGATTTACACCCGCCAGTGTTCAGTAGACGTCACCGTTGAGCAGCTTGCCAAAATGGGTGCCGTGCTGGCCAACAAGGGTAAATCGCCGTTCAACGGCAAACAGTTGCTCAATGAGCGCTATGTACCGCAGGTGCTGGCTGAAATGGCTATCGCCGGTCTCTATGACGGCAGCGGAAAATGGCTGTACACCGTCGGTATTCCGGCGAAAAGCGGCGTCGGCGGGGGCATGGTCGCGGTGGTACCGGGACAGTACGCCATTGCCGTTTACTCACCGCCGCTGGACAGCGCCGGGAACAGCGTGCGCGCCCAGCAGACTATTGAATATGTTGCCCATGCAACACAGGCCAATCTCTTTATGGCGCATTAAGTGGATGCCGGATGGCGCTCATGCGCATCCGGCCTACGAATCAGGCATTTTTGTAGGTCGGATACGGCGCGACGCCGCCCTCCGGCGATATCAACCTTAACGTGAGAAGTAACATGTCTAAACCCTTTGTCTGGCAAGAACTCTTTGTACAAAGCAAAGAGAGTACGGAATACGAATTACTGAGCAATCAGCATGTTACGGTGACAGAGTTAGATGGCGAAGAGGTCATCAAAGTGGCGCCGGAAGCATTAACGCTGCTGGCGCAACAGGCATTCTATGAAGCATCGTTCTTCCTGCGCTCCGGACATTTAAAGCAGATCGCCAGCATCCTGCACGATCCGCAGGCCAGCAGTAACGACAAATATGTCGCCCTGCAGCTGTTACGTAATGCGGAAGTGTCGGCGAAAGGCGTGCTGCCGAACTGCCAGGATACAGGTACGGCGACAGTGGTCGCCAGCAAAGGCCAACAGATATGGACCGGCGGCGATGACGCCGAAGCGCTCAGCAAAGGGATTTACACCACCTTTAAAGAAAATAACCTGCGCTATTCGCAAAACGCCCCACTGGATATGTATACCGAGGTGAATACCGGCACCAACCTGCCGGCGCAGATCGATATCAGCGCCACACCGGGTAACGAATACCGCTTCTTGTTTGTCAATAAGGGCGGCGGCTCAGCCAACAAGGCGGCGCTGTTCCAGGAGACCAAATCGATCCTGCAACCGGAAAAGCTCACCGCATTCCTGATCGAGAAGATGAAATCACTGGGCACCGCAGCCTGCCCGCCGTATCACATCGCTTTTGTCGTCGGCGGTCTCTCCGCAGATCAGGCGCTCAAGGTCGCCAAACTGGCCTCAACCAAGTATTACGACAACCTGCCCACCAGCGGTAATGAGCTGGGTCAGGCGTTTCGTGACACGGCGCTGGAATCCGCGCTGCTCAATGCCAGCCGCGAATTTGGCATTGGCGCGCAGTTTGGCGGTAAATATTTCGCCCATGATATTCGCGTAATTCGTCTGCCGCGCCACGGCGGCTCCTGCCCGATCGCGATGGCGCTCTCCTGCTCCGCCGATCGCAATATCAAAGCGAAGATCAACAAACACGGGATCTGGCTGGAAAAACTCGAGCATAACCCAGGTAAATTTATCCCTGAATCCAGCCGCATCGAGAACAGCGCACAGAGCGTAAACCTGGATCTGAACCGTCCGCTGCGCGAGATCCTGCATGATTTATCCGCCCTGCCAGTCGGTACGCGGCTTTCGCTAAACGGCCCGATCGTCGTCGCCCGCGACATCGTGCACGCCAAACTCAAAGAGCGCCTGGACAACGGCGAAGCGATGCCAGCGTACATGAAAGATCACATTGTCTACTATGCCGGCCCGGCTAAAACGCCGGATCAGATGGCCTGTGGTTCGCTCGGGCCAACCACCGGCGGGCGCATGGACGGCTATGTCGACGCTTTCCAGGCCGCTGGCGGTAGCCTGATCATGCTGTCCAAAGGCAACCGCAGTGCGCAAGTCACCGAGGCTTGCCATAAACACGGCGGATTCAACCTCGGCAGCATCGGTGGCGCCGCCGCCTTGCTGGCGCAGCAATACGTGAAAAGCCTGCGCTGCCTCGAATATCCCGAACTGGGAATGGAAGCGGTCTGGATGATGGAAGTTGAAAACCTACCTGCCTTCGTGCTGGTAGACGACAAGGGAAATAACTTCTTCAGCCAGTTTGAACAACAGCATCGTTGTGCATCCTGCCCGGCAGGACATTAAGGAGCGTTTATGCAAGCGCGAGCCAATGGCGACCGTCATCGCCAGCGTCAGCAAAAGCTGAAAGAACAGGTGGAAATCCGTGTGGCCGCCGCCACGGAACAAAAAGGGATTTTGATCGTATTTACCGGAAATGGAAAAGGGAAATCCACGGCCGCCTTTGGCACTGCCACCCGTGCGGTGGGTCACGGTAAAACCGTTGGCGTCGCGCAGTTTATCAAAGGCCAGTGGGATAATGGCGAATACAACACCCTGCATCCGCTGGGGGTTGAGTTTCACATTATGGGTACCGGGTTTACCTGGGAAACGCAAAACCGCGAGGCGGATATCGCGGCGGCGCAGGCTGTCTGGACAGAGAGCAAGCGCATGCTGGCCGATGCGCATTACGATCTGGTGGTCCTGGATGAACTTACATACATGCTGGCGTATCACTACCTGGATACTGACGAGGTGATTGCCGCCATTCGGGAGCGTCCGGCGCAGCAGAGTGTGATTGTGACCGGGCGAGGGTGTCACGCGCAGTTACTGGAGCTTGCCGATACGGTGAGCGAACTGCGCCCGGTCAAGCATGCGTTTGACAGCGGTATTCAGGCTCAGGCAGGAATTGACTGGTAGTTACGTCGTTGCCGGATGGCGCATACGCTTATCCGGCTTCCCGTTTACCCGTCATCCGCCGTCAGCGTTCCAGGTGAGATACCACCGATTTTTGTAACAGCCAGTCGCGGAAAACCTGTAAATGACGGGATTCCGCTTTTTCTTCCCGCCAGGTCATGATGAAACGATTACCCGTGCGCATGGGCACATCGCAAGGGATCACCATGTCACCGTTGTCCAGATCGTGCTGGATCGCAAAACGTGGGAGCAGCGCAACCCCCAAATTCGATCGCACCGCGGCGATCAGCATCGACAGCAGATCAAAACGCGGGCCTTTGTTGACCAGTGGGCTACTGACATCCGACAGGGCGAACCACTCCTGCCAGCCGTTAATTCGCGTACTTTGATGCAACAAGGGAAACTCATTGAGCAACTCTTCAACCGCCAGTTTCTGGTTGGGCTGCGACAGCAAACTGCCGCTACAAACCGGGAGGATTTCCTCTTCGAACAGATACTCCACTTCTGACCACGGCGAACAGAAGTCTTCACGCATAATGGCCGCATCATATTCACGGTTGAGGAAATCGCCCATGTTCGCCAGCGAGTGAATATTAACGATAATATCGGGGTTAAGTTTGTTGAATTCACGCAGATTGGGGATCAGCCAGTGGGTGCTGAAGGTCGGGTTGACCGCCAGTTCAATGACTTCGACCGTGGGCTGCCAGGTCATAATGGTATTCGTATCACGCTCAAGTTTATTTAGCGTTTCTTTAACAATGCTCAAATAATGCTTCCCGGCCTCGTTTAAAAAAATCCGCTTTTTGGCATGATTAAATAATGCAGTATGCAGAAAATCCTCAAGTGCATTCACCTGGCGAAATACAGCACTTTGCGTTAATGCTAACTCCTCCGCCGCACGCGTATAACTTTCATGACGTGCCACCACTTCAAACGTCACCAGTAATTCAGTCTTTGGTATCTTTCCTCTCATAACGTCTTCCATATGCCGCGTACAAAAATAGTTTAATTTATAAAAAATAAATGCAACCGACTCCCGATTGGCCTGAGAGTTATATTTTATTTCCTACCTGGATGTCATTGATCCACTCCATGGTTTATTCACACAGGGGGCGAACAAATAATAACCAATAATACGCAAGACTGGCCATAAACACAATTTAATTAAGGTTATTTTGCGACAAATAGCGCCAATAAGTTCTTAATAATTTTTCAAGATAACTTGTTTATCGGAGAAAAAACTTTGCGGGTTTAATCAATATTATTTACTTATTATTTCAGGAGAATTCAGTTCACTCAACGATAAGCAAACGATGACGTTTTTTTATCTGCTTTTACTATTTTTACCGTTTTTCCCGACAATAATTAAGGACGACATATGAAAAATTCCGGAAAAGTCTGGCTGGTTGGTGCAGGTCCTGGTGATATCAGCTTACTGACCCTTAAAGCCCTGCAGTGTATTCAACAGGCTGATGTCATCATTTACGATCGGCTGGTCAATCCTAAAATGCTTGAGTGGTGCTCAGCGAGCTGTACCTGCATCAACGTTGGCAAAAGTCCGGGCTATCATAGTGTTCCTCAGGAGGAGATCAATGCCCTGCTTATCCAGCATGCGCGAACACAGCGGAACGTTGTGCGCCTGAAAGGCGGCGATCCTTACGTGTTTGGCCGCGGTGCCGAAGAGGTGGAATGTCTGGTCGAAGAAGGCATTGCTTTCGAAGTGGTGCCGGGGATCAGTTCCGCCATTGGCGGGCTGGCCTGCGCCGGGATCCCGGTGACCCACCGCGACCTGGCATCCGGTTTTCATGTCGTGACAGGACATACCCGCGAAGGTAATCAGCAGCAGGACTGGCGGCAGTTGGCGAAGCTCAACGGCACGCTGGTGATTG
Source organism: Citrobacter sp. Ca225 (assembly GCF_030337175.1). NCBI lineage: Bacteria > Pseudomonadati > Pseudomonadota > Gammaproteobacteria > Enterobacterales > Enterobacteriaceae > Citrobacter > Citrobacter sp. Ca225. The sequence goes on from NZ_JAOWCD010000099.1 coordinate 227,428, forward strand.
TTATGGGGATCGCTAACCTGCCGTTTATTTGTGAAGAACTGCTGATGGGAGGCAAATCACCGGCCACACCCGCGGCGATTGTGATGTCGGCTACCCGGGACAATCAGCGGCGCTTAACTTGTACGCTCGGTACATTACTCACGAAAGCACAGGAAGCGAATATTGTGCCACCGGCACTGATTGTGGTTGGCGATGTTGTCCGTTTGAGCGACCGACTCTCTTTTATTCCAGAGGTGATGGATCGCGCCTACAGCGAGAGGTGTTCATGACGGAATGACTGCGGAGACGTCTGGTGAGCCGCCCGGAACACCCGACAAAAATAGCTGGTCTGCGCATACTGAAGTTTCCGGGCGATGCTGTCGATAGAGTTCTTCGGATCGCGCAGCAACTCACTCGCCCGCTGCATTTTTTTCTGGCTCACCCAGGTTTTAAAATTCACTCCCTGCCGTTTCTTAAAGAAACGGCTAAAGTAGTTGGCGCTTAAACAGACATGCGCGGCCACCGACTCCAGCGTCAGTTCCTCGTATAAGTGTTCATCAATATAGCGCAGTGCGGCGACCAGTTTCTTTTCGTGGCGAGAAAGTTCCATTGCCGACAGACGCAGGTCGCTCAACTGCACATCAGCGGTGTCCACCGTTTTACGCTGAACCGGGCTGAGATTGTTAATAATAAAGCTGAGCAGGTTTGCCGCTGCCACCAGATGATTATTTTCAACAATCGCGACCTGATTCCAGGCTGATTTAATTTTAGGATCGAAAGCCCACTGCCGATCGTCATCAATGACAATAGTTTTATATTCCGGATACTTTGCGCGCACCTGACCGCAAATAATAAATCCCAGCAGATGCCCCTGACGAATTAACGGCATAGAGAAAAAACTCAACCCCGCATGACAGCAGAGTATTCTGATTTTTTCTTCTTTTAACCCTTCAAAAGCGCAATATTTATCACATTTCTGACACGTTTTTTGGTATTGCGGATTGGCGCGCAGTAATGAACAGAACGAATTAAAATTATGACAGGCAGAGATTTCCCGACCATTAATGTCTACCACCACGGCGGCGAGCCCGGTCGCCTTAGAAAATACCTCTGCCAGTGAGTAAAAAGTGTGTAAGACATCGTCCTGAATATGCTGAGGCACGTTACGCTCCGTCAGTGGTCTGGATAACGTCGCTACTATGCTTAATTTGTCCAGGTGAAAAAATGACCCTGACCGCAAAAAATAATCTCATTTAATCAGGTGATTATGATCAAATTGCAAGAGTGCCCCCCGCGCTCCTCAACACCAGTCCACCGACTGCTGTGACAACTTTTCCCAAAGATTAACGAATCTTCACATCTTCCTGTGAGCTTCATTTCAACATCACTCACCATTTTATTTATGATTTTCAATTAGTTATATAAATAACATACAATTTTATGATGTGCTTATTTGTGAGAATCATCATGTGAATGTGAAACGCCCTCCTGAATAATAGGCTCAATGACAAGATAATCTGAACGGAGTGGATGTATGCCCGTCACGACAGGTGTTATCGCCGACGACTTTACTGGCGCAACGGATATCGCAAGTTTTATGGCTGAGCAAGGCTGGAGGGTCGCGCTGCTGCCCGGGATGCCAGACGCCGCGCAGCCGTGGAATGAAGAGGTCGACGCGATTGTCATCTCGTTGAAAAGCCGTTCTCTACCGGCTGACCAGGCCATCGATCAATCATTACGCTGCTGGCAATGGCTGCACCACACGGCAGGTGCACGGCAAATTTACTTTAAATATTGCTCCACCTTTGATTCCACCCCCGCCGGGAATATCGGTCCGGTCAGCGATGCGCTGATGGAAGCGATGCACGCGCAGTACATCGTTCACTGCCCAGCCCTGCCACAAAACGGACGGACGGTGATTCACGGTCATTTGTTTGTGAATGGCGTATTACTGAATGAATCCGGCATGGAGAAACATCCGCTCAACCCGATGACCGATGCGAACCTGATTCGCCTGCTCACGGCGCAAACTGCCAGCGCTGTCGGGCGCATTGACCTCAGCACAATTCAGAAAGGTGTGGAAGCGGTCACTCACGCGCTGGAACGCTGCCAGTCTCAAGGTGTACGTCACGTGATCGTGGATACCTTCAGCGAAGCCGATCTGCAGACCCTCGCTCAGGCCTTACGTCATACACCGTTGCTGGCGGGCGGTTCCGGCCTGGGTGGTGCACTGGCCGCTTGCGCCGCACCACAGCGTAGGCGGGAAGCGGTACATCCCTTCCCGCAGCCGGCAAAAACGGTGGTGTTTTCCGGAAGTTGTTCCGCCATGAGTAACCGCCAGGTGAATCGCTATAAAGCACAGGCCGCTTCCCTTCTACTCGACGTGGCGCGCTGCCTGACAGACGCAGAGCGTTACAGCGACGAGCTGTCGCGGTGGACAATGACTCATGTCGATGACGCGCTCGCTCCATTGATTTACGCCACCCAGCCGCCGGAAGCGCTGAAACGCATTCAACAGGAGTACGGCGAGCAGCGCGCCAGCCGGGCGATTGAGCATACCTTTGCCAGACTGACGGCCAAATTGCAGGCCGCAGGCGTAAACAGTTTTATCGTCGCCGGTGGCGAAACGTCCGGCACCGTAGTGGAGGCGTTACAGGTGACGCGACTGACGGTCGGCAAAGCCATCGCGCCCGGCGTGCCGTGGGTGTTCTCCGCCGAGCCGCCGCTCGCGCTGGCGCTGAAGTCAGGCAACTTCGGTGACGAAGACTTCTTTTTCACCGCGCAGGAGTCTGCATGATGAGTCAGCTTAACGAACAACAACTCCGCGAACAGCTGGTGCACTACGGTCGTTCTCTGTTTATGCGCGGCTTCAGCAGCGGTGGTTCGGGCAACCTGAGCGTAAAACTGCCGGACGGCGGCTATCTGGTCACGCCGACCAACTCCTGTCTGGGCGAGCTGGACGCCGCAACGCTCAGTAAACTGGATGCCAGCGGGGTTCACCTCAGTGGCGATAAACCGTCGAAAGAAGTGCCCATGCACCTGGCCTGGTATCGTCATCGTCCGGCCTGCGGCGCGGTGGTTCATCTGCATTCGCCATGGCTGACCGCCCTTTCCTGTCTGCCATGCAGCACACCGGAAAACTGTCTGCCGCCGTTAACGCCGTACTACGTAATGCGCGTCGGGCAGTTGCCTCTGTTGCCCTATTTCAAACCCGGTCATGAGGGGATTGCCAGCGCACTCAGCGAGATTGCGGCGGACCATACTGCCGCGCTCCTGGCAAATCACGGCCCGGTAGTCAGTGGTCGCTCACTTCGTGAGGCGGTGTTTAATGCCGAAGAGCTGGAAGACAGCGCCCGCATCTGGCTGACCTTAAAACCACTCGGCTACGTGCCGCTAACGGCGGAAGCAGTAGCTGAACTCGAACAATCCCGGCGAGCATGAGGTGAGAGGATGATCCCCGAACAACGACGTGATTTTATCTACCGCTACGTGCATGAAAAAAACGTCGCCTCGTTTAATGAGCTGGCGGATCTGATGAGCGTGTCGCACATGACCGTGCGCCGCGATATTCAGTTGCTGGAAGAAGAAGGCAAAGTCATCTCGATCAATGGCGGGGTGAAACTCAACAATCTGCTGAAATCGGAGCTGCCGTGGCGGGAAAAGGCCGAGCTGCATCATGACGTGAAGCGACGGATGGGGCAACTAGCCGCGATGTTGATAGAACCAGGGCAAACGCTGTATCTCGATGCGGGAACGTCGTTGTTTGAAGTGGCGAAAGCCGTCGCCGCCAGCCACTGCTTCAACCTGACGGTGGTGACGAACGATTTTTCCATCAGCCACTACCTGATGGATATGCCGCACATCACGCTGTATCACACCGGCGGACTGGTGGATCAGCGCAACCGCTCATGCCTTGGGAAAAGCGCCGCCAGTTTTCTGCGCACGATCAATATAGACGTGGCGTTTCTCAGTTCGTCCTCGTGGGATACCGAACGTGGAATGTCGACCCCCAGCGAAGGCAAAGCCTCGGTGAAAGAGGCCGTGCTCACCGTCTCCCGCCGTCGGGTGCTGGTCTGCGACAGCAGTAAATTTGGCAAATACGGGATGTTCCACATCTGCTCGCTGGATCAACTGACCGACATTATTTCGGATAACCGGTTACCCGACGTAGCGCAGGACACCATTGCCAGCCAGGGCGTGAAACTGCACCTGGTGGATTGCCGGGAGGGAACGCATCATGCTGAAGTTAGCGGCTAACCTTGACTGGCTGTTTTGCGAACGTCCCATTGCGGAGCGCTTTCAGGCCGCAAAGGCGGCGGGTTTTCACGGCGTTGAAGGGCTGTTTCTCTGGCAGCATCCGCTGGATGTGCTGCTGGCGGCGCAACGGGAAACCGGTCTGCCGGTGGCGCTGATGAATGCGCCAGCGGGTCACTGGCAGGCCGGTGAACGCGGACTGGCCTCCCTGCCAGGCTGTGACGAGGAGTATCATCGCAGTCTGCTGATTGCCCGCGATTACGCCACGGCACTGGGCTGTCGCAAGGTGCACGTCATGGCCGGATTGCGCGTGGCCGGACTTTCCGCTAACGCCCAGTATGAGCAATTAACCGACCGACTGCGTATCGCCTGTGACGTCATGGTTGGGGCCGATATCGACGTGTTGATTGAACCGTTAAACCCGGACGATATGCCTGGTTATTTTGTTGATAGCTTTCCACTGGCTGAACGTCTTATTCGCGAAGTGAACAGAAAAAATATCGGCTTACAGTTTGATATTTACCACTGCCAAAAAATACACGGTAATGTTACACATCTTATTGAACATTATTTACCGATCATTAAACACTTTCAGATTGCTTCTGTACCCGGCCGCCATGAACCGGGAACGGGAGAATTAAATGAAACATGGCTTTTTGAATTTATTAAGCAGACAGGTTATCAGGGCTGGATAGGTTGTGAATATAAACCGTCAACACCAGGGCCCGAATCGTTACGCTGGATGACACCGTACTTATAATTTTAATATCTCTGTACCGGAAAACCGGAGGAACACATGTCGGATACTGTTATTATTTCGCTGGCACCCGTTGCCGCGGATTGCCCCAGAGTTATACCTGAAGAACTGGCGCAGGAAATACTGGCCAGCGTCGAACAGGGTGCAGCCATCGTGCATTTACACGTTCGCGATAAACAAGGTCGTCTGACGCCGGACACCACCGATTTTCAGGCGACAATTGACCACGTCATGCGCCATTCCGACCTGATTATTCAGGCCTCAACCGGTGGCGTCTCCACCATGTCGATTGCCGAGCGCTGCGCGCCTCTGGACTGTCCCGGCGTCGAAATGGCGTCGCTGAACGTCGGCTCTGTTAACCTCGGCGATGCCGTGTACGTTAATCCCGGACCGGACGTTGAATATTGTTCGCAACAAATAACCCAACGTTCCATTATTCCTGAATTTGAAGTTTTCGAAATTGGCATGATTAATAACATTCTGGCGCTGGAAGAAAAAATATCGTTCAAGAAACCGATGTTATTCAATATTGTCCTCGGACACCGTGGAAGTTCACCCGCGACGGTTGATGCGTTAATTGCCTTGCGCAGTATGATCCCTCGCGACGCCTTATGGGGAATTACCCATTTTGGCCGCAAGAATTTCGATATTATTGCGGCAGCGGTCGGCATGGGTGCCAGTGAAGTGAGAATTGGTTTTGAAGATAGCTATTATTTAAGCGCCAAAGAGAAAGCTCAGCATAATTATCAGCAGGTTGCCAAACTCGCCACGCTTATTCGCAGTATGGATAAAAAGGTCGCCACGCCGGATATTGCGCGGCAAATGTTAGCTATTCCACCACGGCAGTAATAGCGAGAGAAAGGACATTTCACCATGACTATCACAACCGTTATTCACAAAACCGGACTGGGCGTCTGCATCGCCGGTGGCGCCCTGGCGGCAATTGGCGCGCTGATGCAGTCTCCCGCCCTCTGGCAGCCGGGGCTGGTGATGCTGACGACAGGCTTCGCGGCAGGTGCGGGCTACTGGACAAATCTTCGCAGCTACCAGTTTACCCTGTGGATCATTGCCGGCTTTGTCGCGGCGATGACCTGGTCAACCGATCTAATCGTCTGGGGCGGATTCAACATCACCCATAAATGGATCGTCTTTTTAGTGATCCAGGCGACCATGTTCAGTATGGGCACCAAACTCACGATTCAGGACTTTATCGACGTCGCTAAAATGCCCTGGGCGGTGTTTATCGGCACCTTCTGTCATTTCGTCATCATGCCTCTGCTCGGCCTGAGCATCACGCTGATCTTTGACTTTCCGCCGGAAGTGGCGGTAGGCATTCTGCTGATTGGTTCCTGTCCCAGTGGGCTCTCCTCCACCGTCATGGTGTATATCGCCAACGCCAACCTGGCGCTGGCGGTCTCGATCGCCGCCGTCTCGACGCTGGCGGCGACGGTCATGACCCCGCTGTGGGTGAATCTGCTGGCGGGTTCAATGATCGACATCCAGCTCACGGCGATGGTGATGGACGTCGTGAAAATCGTGTTGATCCCGATTGGCGCGGCGATTTTACATGACTACCTGAAAACCTATGCCGGCGTGCAGGGGCGTCGTACCGTGCAAACGCTGGCCGGGATCAGCGCCATCTGGCTGCTGTATATGCTTACCGGCGGCTGGGACACGCTGTTTGGTAGCGCCAGCGCCGACGCGCAAATGTATGCGGTGGTGCTGAACTTTGTGGCTGGCGGGATCATCTGGGCGCTGTTCTATAACTGGCTGTATGGACGCGTGGCCGGCGTTAAGAAGATCATGCCGACCATTTCGATGATGGGCATCATTTTCTTCACCACTACGGCAGCGGCAGCCGGGCGCGACAACCTGGTTCAGGTCGGCTTCCTGCTCTGCTTCGCCATGCTGATGCACAACCTCGGCGGCTTCCTGATTGGCTATCTGATGAGCCGCTGGATCTTCCGCATGGATGTTCAGTCCGCCCGGACGGTAGCCTTCGAAGTCGGACTGCAAAACGGCGGGATGGCATCAGGTCTTGCCGCCGCGATGGGAAAACTGGCCACCGTTGGTCTCGCCTCTGCGGTCATGACGCCGCTTGGCAACGTCAGCGGCTCGCTGCTGGCTAACTACTGGCGCAAAAAGGATGCCCGACAGGCGCAGGCCCAGAGCGAGAGTTCGCCTGCTCAGCCGGTATCAGAACCTCTGTCAAAAGGATAACTCACCATGATGACTTTAACCCTGCAACAGGCACGACGCGCGGTAGACTGCGCGCTCGATCTCGCCGACACCCGTTATGCGCAACGTCCGCTCAGCGTGGCGGTGTGCGACGCTCACGGCGAGTTACTGAGCTTTGCCCGTATGGATAACGCCAAACTGTTGACCATTGAGCTGACGCAGCGCAAAGCACGCACCAGCAGCCGTTTAGGTTGCACCACTCAGGCGTTTTTGCAACGTCTGCAAAATGAGTCACTGGATATCAGCTACTTTGCTGACCCACGTTTTACCGCGCTGCCCGGTGGCGTGCCGATTCTACACAACGGTAAATGCCTGGGGGCCGTTGCGGTTGGTGGACTGTCCGCCCAGGAAGATCACGATGCGGCTATGGCCGTTGCCGAATGTTTGCTCAAGGAGTTCGCAGAATGAAAAAGATCGCTATGCTTCACACCAGTTCCGCCACGCTCGCCATGATGCAGCAACTGATCGGCGACATCATGCCAGAAGCGGACGTGATGCACCTGGTCGAAGAGTCGATGATTAAGCAGGTGATGAAGGCCGGAGGCGTGACGCCGAACATTGCGGCACGCATTGCCGACTACGTCCACATAGCCGAAAAAGCGGATTGCGAGATTTTCATCACCGCCTGTTCGTCCATTGGCACGGCGGTTGAACAGTGTCAGTTTATGACACCGCTGCAGCTTGCCCGTATCGACTGCGCGATGGTGGAACAAGCCATTAGCCTGGGTGAGAACATTGCCGTGCTGGCCACCGTCGCCACCACGATGAAACCGACGCTGGAGTATGTGCAACGCAAAGTACAGGCCAGTGGTAAGCAATGCACCGTGACGCCGATATTGATGGAAGAGGCCTTCCATGCTCTGCTGGCGGGCGATATGGAAACCCACGATCGCATCGTCAGCGAAGGATTGCACAGCGCGTATAAACAGGCTGATGTGGTTATGCTGGCGCAAGCGTCGATGGCGCGCGTTCTGCAGCAGCTTCCGTCGCCGCCCGTCCCGGTGATGACCTCTCCGGAAAGCGGCATCCGCTGGCTGAAAACGCTGGCGGAAAGCGCATAACCTGGCAAGTCAACACTCCCCCCTAGGCCGGATAAGCGCCAGCGCCATCCGGCAAACAGACAGGCAAAAAAAAAGGCCATCATCAGATGGCCAACCATGTCGAAAATGGACCAGCCCTTTCCCCTGCATCACGGGTAAATGCAGGGGTTGGGCTGTTTTATTGCTTTTACTTAATGACGGCTTTCAGCGCTTCGCCGATATCGGCCAGGCTGCGAACAGTTTTCACACCAGCGGCTTCCAGCGCTGCGAATTTCTCATCCGCAGTCCCTTTACCACCGGCGATAATGGCGCCCGCGTGACCCATACGTTTGCCTTTCGGCGCGGTCACACCGGCAATGTAGCCAACAACCGGTTTGGTCACGTGATCTTTGATGTAGGCCGCCGCTTCTTCTTCCGCGCTACCGCCGATCTCACCGATCATCACGATCGCTTCGGTCTGCGGATCTTCCTGGAACAGTTTCAGGATGTCGATGAAGTTAGAGCCCGGGATCGGGTCGCCGCCGATGCCCACACAGCTGGACTGGCCGAAACCGTAGTCGGTGGTCTGCTTAACCGCTTCATAGGTCAGCGTACCGGAACGCGAGACGATACCCACTTTACCCGGCTTATGAATGTGACCGGGCATGATGCCGATTTTGCATTCGCCCGGGGTGATAACACCCGGACAGTTCGGGCCGATCATGCGTACACCGGCTTCATCCAGTTTCACCTTCACGGTCAGCATATCCAGCGTCGGGATGCCTTCGGTGATAGTGATGATGAGCTTAATGCCTGCGTCGATGGCTTCCAGAATGGAGTCTTTGCAGAACGGTGCCGGCACGTAGATAACGGACGCGGTGGCGCCCGTCGCTTCTACGGCTTCACGCACGGTGTTAAACACCGGCAGGCCCAGGTGCGTGGTGCCGCCTTTGCCTGGCGTTACGCCGCCAACCATCTGCGTACCGTAGGCAATTGCCTGTTCGGAGTGGAATGTCCCCTGGCTACCGGTGAAGCCCTGGCAGATAACCTTGGTATCTTTATTAATTAAAACTGACATTATTTCCCCTCCACTGCGGCAACAACCTGCTGAGCTGCATCCGTCAGACTTTTCGCTGCAATAATATTCAGGCCGCTGTCAGCCAGTTTCTTCGCGCCGAGTTCGGCGTTGTTACCTTCCAGACGAACCACCACCGGAACGTTAACGCCCACTTCCGCTACCGCGCCGATAATGCCGTCAGCAATCAGATCGCAACGCACGATACCGCCGAAGATGTTAACCAGAACCGCTTTAACGTTGTCGTCAGAGAGGATAATTTTGAACGCTTCGGTGACGCGCTCTTTGGTGGCGCCGCCGCCCACGTCAAGGAAGTTAGCCGGTTCGCCGCCGTGCAGTTTCACGATGTCCATGGTGCCCATCGCCAGACCTGCGCCGTTAACCATGCAGCCGATGTTGCCATCCAGCGCGACGTAGTTCAGTTCCCACTGTGCTGCCTGCGCTTCACGCGGGTCTTCCTGAGACTGATCGCGCATTTCGCGCAGATCCGGCTGGCGGAACAGCGCGTTGCCGTCAGCGCCCAGTTTGCCGTCGAGGCAGATCAGGTCACCCTGTTTGGTGATAACCAGCGGGTTGATTTCGATCAGCGCCAGGTCGCGCTCAAGGAAAATGGTCGCCAGGCCCATGAAGATCTTAGTAAACTGCTGAACCAGTTTGCCTTCCAGACCCAGTTTGAACGCCAGCTCGCGTCCCTGATACGGCATTGGGCCGGTCAGCGGATCAAGCGCCACTTTGTGGATCAGGTGCGGGGTTTCTTCCGCCACTTTTTCAATTTCAACGCCGCCTTCGGTGGAGGCCATGAAGACCACACGACGGGAGCTACGGTCAACGACCGCACCCAGATACAGCTCTTTATCAATATCGGTCGCCGCTTCAACCAGAATCTGGTTGACCGGTTGACCGTTGGCGTCTGTTTGATAGGTCACCAGACGTTTGCCCAGCCAGTGCTCAGCAAACGCGCGAATCTCTTCTTTGCTTTTTACAACTTTCACACCGCCCGCTTTACCGCGGCCACCTGCGTGAACCTGACATTTTACTACCCACGGACCCGCACCGATTTTCGATGCCGCTTCTTCAGCTTCACGCGGAGTAGTACAGGCATAACCCACCGGCGCCGGTAAGCCATAGCGGGCAAAAAGTTGTTTTGCCTGATATTCATGTAAGTTCATGTGTTCTGTCCATCCTTCAGGTAATCGTTATCTTTAAACCCGTAGACCGGCGTGGTGCTTGTGCCGGATGGCGCTACGCTCATCCGGCCTACGAGGCAGGTGATACTCTTGTTTACTACACGTCCAGCAGCAGACGAGTCGGATCTTCCAGCAGTTCTTTGATCGCCACCAGGAAGCCCACGGATTCGCGACCATCGATCAGACGGTGATCGTAGGACAGCGCCAGGTACATCATCGGCAGGATTTCGACCTTGCCATCTACCGCCATCGGACGATCTTTAATCGCGTGCATGCCGAGGATCGCACTCTGCGGCGGGTTGATGATCGGCGTGGACATCAGCGAACCGAACACACCACCGTTGGTGATGGTGAAGTTACCGCCCGTCAGATCTTCCACCGTCAGCTTGCCGTCACGACCTTTGATAGCCAGCGTCTTGATGTTTTTCTCGATGTCAGCCATACCCAGCGTATCGACGTCGCGCAGGACCGGGGTCACCAGACCGCGCGGCGTGGATACCGCCATGCTCACGTCGAAGTAGTTGTGATACACCACGTCGTCGCCATCGATAGAGGCGTTCACTTCCGGATAGCGTTTCAGCGCTTCTACTACCGCCTTCACGTAGAAGGACATGAAGCCCAGACGGATACCGTGACGTTTTTCAAACGCTTCACCGTACTGCTTACGCAGATCCATGATGGGCTTCATGTTCACTTCGTTGAAGGTCGTCAGCATGGCAGTGGAGTTTTTCGCTTCCAGCAGACGCTCGGCCACGCGTTTGCGCAGACGGGTCATCGGTACGCGTTTTTCGCTACGTGCCCCCAGCGCTGGCTGTGCAGCAGGGGCTTCTGCCGGTGCTTTGGCCTCGGCTTTCGCCGGGGCTTTCGCCAGATGCTTATCCACATCTTCACGAGTGATACGTCCGCCCACACCGGTGCCTTTGATCGCACTGGCGTCGAGGTTGTGCTCAGCCAACAGGCGACGGATCGCCGGGCTCAGCGCATCGTTATTTTGCTCTTCCAGAGAAGCCTGTTGACGCTGCGCCGGGGTAGACGCTTTTTCTTCAGACTTCGCGCTGGTTTCTTTACCCGCGCTATTGCCTTCACGCAGGCGACCGAGGATCTGGCGGGAGGTCACGGTGGTGCCTTCGTCTTCCAGAACCGCATCCAGAATGCCGTCCGCTGATGCCGGTACTTCCAGTACCACTTTGTCAGTTTCGATTTCTACCAGCACTTCGTCACGAACCACCGCATCACCCGGTTTTTTGTGCCAGGTGGCAACAGTCGCGTCCGCTACGGACTCAGGCAGGTCGGGAACAAGAATATCTACGCTACTCATTTTGTATCCTTTAATTAATCGACGTTCAGCGCGTCATTGACCAGATCTTGTTGCTGTTTCTGGTGAACGGACATATACCCTACCGCCGGAGAGGCGGAGGCCGGGCGACCTGCATAACGCAGAGCGGCCCCAAATGGAATCACTTCACGGAAATGATGCTGGCTGCAGTACCATGCGCCCTGGTTGAGCGGCTCTTCCTGGCACCAGACAAAGTCATGTACGTGAGCGTACTGTTTCAATACGTCCTGCATCGCCTGATGCGGGAACGGATAAAGCTGTTCGATGCGCACAATGGCGACATCTTGCTGATTGTTCTTGCGACGCTGTTCCAGCAGGTCGTAATAAACCTTACCAGAACACATCACCACACGCTTCACGCCTTTCGGATCGAGGTCATCGACTTCACCGATGGCAGGCAGGAAGGTGCCGTTCGCCAGCTCATCCAGGCTGGAGACCGCCAGCGGATGGCGCAGCAGCGATTTCGGCGACATGACCACCAGCGGACGACGCATCCCGCGCAGCGCCTGACGACGCAGCATGTGATACACCTGAGCCGGAGTAGACGGTACGCACACCTGCATGTTCTGCTCAGCGCAAAGTTGCAGATAACGCTCCAGACGCGCGGAGGAGTGCTCCGGACCCTGCCCTTCATAACCGTGCGGCAGCAGCATCACCAGGCCACACATCCGGCCCCATTTCTGTTCGCCAGAGGAGATGAACTGGTCGATAACCACCTGCGCGCCGTTGGCGAAGTCACCGAACTGCGCTTCCCAGATGGTCAGGGTGCGCGGTTCCGCTGTGGCATAGCCATATTCGAAGGCCAGTACCGCTTCTTCAGACAACACGGAGTCCCAGACGCGGAAGCTGCCCTGCCCGTTGTGGACATGCTGCAGAGGAGTCCAGGTCGACCCGTTGGTCTGGTTGTGGATCACCGCGTGGCGATGGAAGAAGGTGCCGCGACCGGAGTCTTCACCGGACAGGCGAATCGGGATCCCTTCGTCAACCAGCGTAGCGTAAGCCAGCGTTTCTGCGCCGCCCCAGTCGAACGGTTTTTCCCCGTTCGCCATCAGCTGGCGGTCGCCGTAGATTTTGGCCACACGAGACTGCATCTCAACGGTTTCAGGCACCGTACTGATGCGTTTCGCCAGTTCCTGAAGGCGCTTCATTTCAACCTTGTTCGGGTACGCTTCATCCCACTCGTGGTTGAGGTACGGCGACCAGGTAAAGGAGTGCATATTCATCGGACGCCACTCTTTCACCACGCATTCGCCCGCGTCCAGCGCGTCGCGATACAGGTTGACCATTTCGGTAGCATCTTCCAGCGTCGCGACGTTATCCGCTTCCAGCTTATCCGCATAGATTTTGCGCGGGGTCGGATGCTTTTTGATTTTCTGATACATCAGCGGCTGGGTTGCGCTCGGCTCGTCGGCTTCGTTGTGGCCGTGACGGCGGTAGCACACCAGGTCGATGAAGACATCGCGTTTGAAGGTGTTGCGGAAATCCAGCGCCAGACGAGTGACGAAAGCGACCGCTTCCGGATCGTCCGCATTCACGTGGAAAATCGGTGCCTGTACCATTTTACCGATATCGGTGCAGTACGGGGTGGAACGTGCATCCAGCGGGTTAGAAGTGGTGAAGCCCACCTGGTTGTTGATCACGATGCGAACGGTACCGCCCACTTCGTAACCCCGCGCTTTCGACATGTTCAGGGTTTCCTGAACCACGCCCTGCCCGGTTACCGCAGCGTCGCCGTGGATGGTGATCGGCAGCACTTTGTTGCTGCTTGGTTCATCCAGACGATCCAGACGAGCGCGAACGGAACCGATCACCACCGGGCTGACGATTTCCAGGTGCGACGGGTTAAACGCCAGCGCGAGGTGAACCAGGCCACCTTCGGTTTCGATATCCGATGAGAAGCCCATGTGGTACTTCACGTCACCGGTGCCGAGATGTTCTTTATGTTTACCCGCAAATTCGTCGAACAGATCCTGCGGTTTCTTACCCAGTACGTTGACCAGGACGTTCAGACGACCACGGTGCGCCATACCCAGCACCACTTCACGGGTACCGCTGTTACCGGCATGGCGGATCATCTCTTTGAGCATCGGGATTAACGCATCACCGCCTTCCAGCGAGAAGCGTTTCGCGCCAGGGAATTTGGCGCCCAGATAACGTTCCAGACCTTCGGCTGCGGTGAGTTCACTCAGGAAGCGTTTTTTCTCTTCGCTGCTGAATGCCGCGCGACCGGATTCGATGCGCTGTTGCAGCCAGCGTTTCTCTTCGGTGCTGGTGATGTGCATGTACTCAGCACCAATCGGGCCGCAGTACGTTTGTTTGAGTGCGGAAAGCAGCTCGCCCAGCTTCATCGTCTCTTTGCCGCCGGCAAAAGAACCTACGTTAAAGCTTTCCTGGAAGTCGGCCTCTGTCAGATCGTGGAAGGACGGATCCAGATCGGCAACAGTGTCTTGCTGCCACAGTCCCAGCGGATCGAGATTCGCATGCTGGTGACCACGGAAGCGATAAGCGTTGATGAGCTGCAGGACTTTAACCTGCTTCACATTGGTGTCAGGGTCGGAAATCGAAGAAGAGTAACGTGAGGCATCCTTCGCCAGACGACGGAAATAATCACGCGTTTTTGAATGGAATTGATCCGGTTTGACTCCGGTGCCAGGTAACTGCTGGAACGTCGAACGCCAGTTAGCGTCTACCGAGTCAGGATCGGTTAAGAAGTCTTCATAGAGCTGTTCTATCCAGCTCTGGTTTGCGCCAGAGAGGTAAGAAGAGTCCAACCAGGCTTTCAAAGCGCTGTTCTGCATCGTGATCCCTTAAGCATTTGTATGCTTACTTCGCCGTGGATACTACCACGCATACGTCGTATGCGTGCCGGGGTTCACTTGTTACGGACTGTCGTGTGATCTGCGTCCGCTAAGGAACCTTTAAAAACTGTCTAATAATCGTCGTTGTTCAGGCTGCGACTGTGTTGCAACCGTCCCTCACCCGGTCACATAGTGAACTATGCTCCCGGCGATTCGTTCCGTTCGCGCCTTGTCTCGCGCTGAACATCTCGATTATTGCTATCAATGTGGCAGTTTTTAGAGGTTTCCTGCACTAATTTGCCTGATGGCGACCCCGTAGGCCTGATAAGCGAAGCGCCATCAGGCAACATGTGCCGGATGGCGACGTAAACGTCTTATCCGGCCTACAGGATTGCCACCGCAGGCAATGTCTACTTACGCACTGCGTTGCAACAGCATCGACTTAATATGGCCGATGGCGCGCGTCGGGTTCAGCCCCTTAGGACATACACTGACGCAGTTCATGATGCTGTGACAGCGGAATACGCTGAATGCATCGCTTATCCCTTCCAGGCGGCTGTCCGTCTCGGTATCACGGCTGTCGATCAGGAAGCGATAGGCCGCTAACAGACCCGCCGGACCGATAAACTTATCCGGATTCCACCAGAAGGATGGGCAAGACGTTGAGCAGCAGGCGCACAGAATGCATTCATACAGCCCATCGAGTTTTTCCCGCTGCTCTGGCATCTGTAAATGCTCACGAGCCGGAGGATTTTGCCCATTATTCAATAAGTAAGGCTTAATCTTCTCATATTGTGCATAGAATTGCCCCATGTCTACTACCAAATCGCGGATCACCGGCAAACCAGGCAGCGGACGGATAACAATTTTCTTACCGGGCTGAACCAGCGCTGATACCGGCGTGATGCAGGCCAGACCGTTCTTCCCGTTCATGTTCAGACCATCTGAACCACACACGCCTTCACGGCAGGAGCGGCGGAAAGAGAGACTGGGGTCTTTCTCTTTGAGCTGCATCAACGCATCCAGCAGCATCATGTCACGCCCTTCTTCGCCTTCCAGGGTGTAATCCTGCATGCGCGGAGCGTCATCAACATCCGGGTTATAGCGATAAATTGAAAACTCGAGTTTCATTGTCCTGTCTCCGCATTAGTATGTACGAATCTTCGGCGGGAATGCCGGGCGCAGTTTCGGTTCCATGTTGACTTCACGTCGGGTCATGGATTCCGTCTCTGGCAGATACAGGGAATGGCACAGCCAGTTTTCATCATCACGCTCCGGGAAGTCGAAGCGGCTATGCGCGCCACGGCTCTCGGTACGGAAGTTGGCGGATACTGCGGTGGCATAGGCAGTTTCCATCAGGTTATCCAGCTCCAGACACTCTACGCGCTGGGTGTTGAATTCGCTGGAGGTGTCGTCCAGACGGGCATTTTTCAACCGCTCGCGGATGGCTTTCAGCTCTTCAAGCCCTTTTGCCATCGCATCGCCTTCCCGGAAGACCGAGAAGTTATGCTGCATACATTCCTGCAGCGCTTTGCGAATCACCACCGGATCTTCACCATCACGGTTATTGTTCCAGCGGTTCAGACGCGCCAGGGACGCGTCGATTTCGTCTTCTGTGGCATCGCGCAGTTCACCCTGCTCAGCGATAGATTCCTGCAGATGCAGACCGGCCGCACGACCAAAGACCACCAGATCCAGCAGCGAGTTACCGCCCAGACGGTTAGCGCCGTGTACCGATACGCAGGCGATTTCACCCACCGCAAACAGCCCCGGAACCACCACGTCTTCACCCTGCTCGTTCACCGTCAATGCCTGACCGGTCACTTTGGTCGGAATACCGCCCATCATGTAGTGACAGGTTGGGATAACCGGAATCGGCTCTTTCACCGGGTCAACGTGTGCAAACGTACGGGACAATTCCAGAATGCCCGGCAGACGGGATTCGAGGACGTCTTTACCCAGATGGTCAAGTTTCAGTTTAGCGTGCGGACCCCAAGGACCATCGCAGCCACGACCTTCACGGATTTCGATCATGATGGAACGCGCCACCACGTCACGGCCCGCCAGGTCTTTCGCATTCGGCGCATAACGCTCCATAAAGCGCTCACCGTGTTTATTCAGCAGGTAACCGCCCTCACCGCGGCAGCCTTCTGTTACCAGCACGCCCGCACCGGCAATCCCGGTTGGGTGGAACTGCCACATTTCCATATCCTGAACCGGAACACCGGCACGGATTGCCATCCCCACGCCGTCGCCGGTGTTGATGTGCGCGTTAGTGGTGGACTGATAAATGCGGCCTGCGCCGCCGGTGGCCAGCACGGTTGCACGGGCTTTGAAGTAAACCACTTCACCGGTTTCGATGCACAGTGCGGTACAACCGACCACTGCGCCATCGGCGTTTTTGACCAGATCCAGCGCATACCACTCGGAGAAAATGGTGGTGTGGTTTTTCAGGTTCTGTTGATACAGCGTATGCAGCAGTGCGTGACCGGTACGGTCAGCTGCCGCTGCGGTGCGTGCCGCCTGCTCACCGCCGAAGTTTTTCGACTGGCCGCCAAACGGACGCTGATAGATACGACCGTCGTCGAGACGGGAGAACGGCAGCCCCATATGTTCCAGTTCCAGAATCGCTTCCGGACCGGTTTTACACATATATTCGATAGCGTCCTGGTCACCGATGTAGTCCGACCCTTTCACGGTGTCGTACATGTGCCATTCCCAGTTATCTTCATGGGTATTACCGAGCGCGACGGTGATGCCACCCTGCGCGGAAACGGTATGGGAACGGGTTGGGAACACTTTGGACAGCAACGCACAGGTCTGTCCGCTTTGGGAAATTTGCAGCGCCGCACGCATACCTGCGCCGCCTGCGCCAATAACTACAGCATCAAATTCTCTGACTGGCAGTTTCATTACACACCCCACACCACAACAAATCCATAAATCACGTAAACCACCAGTGCAACGACGATAGCCAGTTGCAGCGACAACCGAATTGCCAGTGGTTTAACGTAGTCGGTCAACACCTGCCACATGCCGATCCAGGCATGAATCAAGATGGAGAAGAGTGCCAGCAGGGTGAAGACTTTGGTGAAAGCCGATGAGAAGAAACCGGTCCAGACTTCCCAGGTCAGTTCGCCGCTTGTGGCGAAGAAACCCACCATATAGATGATGTATAACGTCAGAACGATAGCGGTAGCACGGACCAGGATGAAGTCATGTACGCCATTGCGTCCTAGTGCGGAGGCGTTGCTTACCATACGAGGACTCCTGCGAGAAGTGAAAGCACGACAGTGATAACAAAAGAGATTTTGGCTGAGCGTTTACCCGCTTCGAATGTTTCTTCCAGATAGCCAAAATCCATCATCATGTGACGAACACCGACCACGACGTGATACGCCAGCGCGGTAAGGATGCCCCACATAATAAATTTAACAAAAAAGCTACCCATGATGGCGGATGCCTGCTGGAATCCTTCAGGGGAAGAGAGGCTGGTGCCCAGTAACCACAACAGGATCCCGACCGCCACAAAGGTGATCACTCCGGAAACGCGATGGAGAATGGACGCTATCGCCGTGATTGGGAACCGGATCGTTTGCAGATCCAGATTGACAGGTCTTTGTTTTTTCACATTTCTTATCATGAATAACGCCCACATGCTGTTCTTATTATTCCCTTTGGACTTCGGGTACAGAGAGTGAATCACCTGTAGCCTGAAAGACGACGGGATTTCCTTCCTCCGGTCTGCGTGCGGGTCAGACAGCGTCCTTTCTATAACTGCGCGTCATGTAAAACACTGCTTCCAGTTGCTAAAACGACACGTTACAACGCTGGGTGGCTCGGGATTGCAGGGGTTTCCGGAGACCTGGCGGCAGTATAGGACGTTCACAAAATCATTACAATTAACCTACATATAGTTTGTCGGGTTTTATCCCGAACAGTGACATAGGTCACGATAACAACATTTATTTAATTTTTAATCATCTGATTTGACAATCATTAAACAAAGTTGTTACAAACAACACCAGAAAAGGCATATAATGCGTAAAAGTTATGGGGTCACTCTTTAACCTGCAAATAAGTTATGTAACAGTAGGAAGATATTGACCGATCCCTTCAGTACAGTTAATAGTGATAGACAGGTTGAATAATTCGGATTGCTAAGTTGTTGATTTGTTGCTAATTCACCATGAGTTAACTGATTTACCTGCAAGCGCCCATTGCTCTGTACCCTGGTTTCTCCTCTATCCAGAGCGGCGAGCCGAATAACAAACTGGTAACGGTTGATTGATGTATCGATGGCAAATCTCACCTGAGTAGTCTTAAGCAATAAGGCGCTAAGGAGACCGTAAATGGCTGACACAAAAGCAAAAATCACCCTAAATGGTGATACGGCTATTGAACTGGATGTGCTGAAGGGCACGCTAGGTCAAGATGTTATTGATATTCGTAGCCTGGGTTCGAAGGGGATGTTTACTTTTGACCCTGGTTTCACCTCTACTGCATCCTGCGAATCCAAAATTACGTTCATCGACGGCGATGAAGGCATTTTGTTGCATCGCGGCTTCCCGATCGATCAGTTAGCCACCGAGTCTAACTATCTGGAAGTGTGTTACATCCTGCTGAACGGCGAAAAACCGACGCAGGCAGAGTACGACGCATTCAGAACCACCGTGACTCGCCATACCATGATCCATGAGCAAATCACCCGTCTGTTCCACGCTTTCCGTCGCGATTCACATCCGATGGCGGTCATGTGCGGGATCACCGGTGCGCTCGCCGCGTTCTATCACGACTCTCTGGATGTTAACAATCCGCGCCACCGCGAAATCGCCGCATTCCGCCTGCTGTCCAAAATGCCGACAATGGCGGCGATGTGTTACAAATATTCTATCGGCCAGCCGTTTGTTTATCCGCGTAACGACCTCTCCTACGCCGGTAACTTCCTGAACATGATGTTCTCCACGCCGTGTGAAACCTATGAAGTGAACCCGGTACTGGAACGCGCAATGGACCGTATCCTGATCCTGCATGCCGACCATGAACAGAACGCCTCCACCTCAACGGTACGTACTGCTGGCTCGTCTGGCGCGAACCCGTTTGCCTGTATTGCTGCGGGTATTGCATCCCTGTGGGGACCGGCGCACGGTGGCGCGAACGAAGCGGCGCTGAAGATGCTGGAAGAAATCAGCTCGGTTAAACATATTCCGGAATTCGTTCGTCGTGCGAAAGACAAGAATGACTCTTTCCGCCTGATGGGCTTCGGTCACCGTGTTTACAAAAACTACGATCCGCGTGCCACCGTGATGCGTGAGACCTGCCACGAAGTGCTGAAAGAGCTGGGTACCAAAGATGACCTGCTGGAAGTGGCGATGGAGCTGGAACACATCGCGCTGAACGACCCGTATTTCATTGAGAAGAAACTTTACCCGAACGTCGACTTCTACTCCGGTATCATCCTGAAAGCGATGGGTATCCCGTCTTCCATGTTCACCGTGATCTTCGCCATGGCGCGTACCGTCGGCTGGATTGCGCACTGGAGCGAAATGCATACCGATGGCATGAAAATCGCGCGCCCACGTCAGCTGTACACCGGCTACGAAAAACGCGATTTTAAATCTGACCTTAAGCATTAATCGTCAGACTGCCGGATGGTGACGCGACTGCGTCTTATCCGGCCTACGGTTGTCAATTCGTAGGCCGGATAAGTATTAGCGCCATCCGGCAACTTCCCTACCTTTTCTTGACCCTCGCTATATTAATCTTCTCCGCCCTTCTCTATGATTTACGGATAGTTTGTTCATTTCTTCCGGGAGCACAGGATGCCAGTTCTGCAGTGGGGCTTGTTGTTTTTGCTGTCACTCCTTCTGTCCCTGCTCTTTCTCAGCATTCATCTTCCGGCGGCGTTACTGCTCGGCCCGATGATCACCGGTATTCTGTTTAGTCTTCGCGGTATCTCACTAAAGCTTCCTCGCTGTACGTTCCTCGGCGCGCAAGCCATTCTTGGCTGTATGATCGCGCAGAATTTGTCAGGCTCATTATTAACGACGCTGGCGGCAAACTGGGTAGTAGTGCTGGCAGTTCTGCTGGTGACGCTGCTCTCCAGTACGGTCGTTGGCTGGTTACTGGTTCGCTACAGTTCACTCCCTGGCAATACCGGCGCGTGGGGCTCATCTCCCGGCGGTGCGGCGGCAATGGTCGCGATGGCGCAAGACTACGGCGCCGATATCCGCCTGGTTGCCTTTATGCAATATCTGCGGGTACTGTTTGTTGCTGGCGCAGCGGTGCTGGTGACGCGGTTTATCATGGGCGAAAGCGCAGAAGCCGTCAGCCAGCAGATTGAGTGGTTCCCGCCGCTAAGCGGCAATCTGTTCACGACGCTGCTGTTAGCGGCGGTTGCCAGCGTTGTCGGTCGGGTGCTGCGCATTCCCTCCGGTACCATGCTGGTGCCGATGCTGGTAGGCGCCTTGCTGCACGCAAGCGGCGTGATGGTGATTGAACTGCCGGAATGGCTGCTGGCGATAGCGTATATGCTTATTGGCTGGCAGATTGGTCTCGGATTCGACAAGCAGGTCTTCTTTATGGCGCTGCGACCGTTGCCGCAAATCCTGCTCTCTATCTTCGCCCTGCTTGCCATTTGCGCAGCAATGGCCTGGGGAATGACCCACTATATGCAGATTGATTTTTTAACCGCCTATCTCGCCACCAGCCCCGGCGGGCTTGATACGGTTGCAGTCATTGCCGCCGGCAGTCACGCCGACATGTCGCTGATCATGGCGATGCAAACCCTGCGGCTGTTCAGTATTCTTCTCACTGGCCCTGCCATCGCCCGTTTTATTTCAGCCAAAGCGCCGCGACAAGCGCATTAATGCTGGCAATGTGGACACCAGTAGAACGGCCGTGAGGAGAGCGTGGTTTTCTCGATGATCCCGCCACAACGTTCGCAAGGTTCACCGTCGCGGTGAAACACCTTAAAGCGAAACAGCGCGCCATGATGCTTATTTTCATCGACCTGCCCACGCGTGGTGTAGGACAAGCGCGGAATATCCAGCAGCGCATGCGCTAACGCCGTCAACTGCGCATCGCTGAGATCGCGCGCTTTATGCTGACCGGTTATCCCCACCTGCCAGAGGATCTCCACCCGCAGATAGTTTCCCAGCCCAGCGAGAAAAGCCTGATCCAGCAACAGTCCGGAAAACTGGCGGTTGCGAAAACGCGGCGAGAGTAACCGGGCTTTCACCGCATCAGGGGTCAGACGCGGGTCCAGCACGTCCGGCCCAACCCGTTGCAGGAAGGGATGGGTAGTGAGCTGTTCCGGCGTCAACATCTCAATGTCAGACGCGCTATAAAGCAGAATGGTTTTATCCGCGGTTTGCAGTTTAACGCGCAGAATACGGGTGGTGTGCGGCATGTCGCCACTGTCCACCACGTGCCAGACGCCATACAGCTGATTATGGCTGTAGAGCGTCAGACCCGCGGAAAAATGGGTCAGCAACGCTTTGCCGCGCGTCTCCATCGCCGTGACGGTCTGCCCCACCAGTGTGGATTGATACGGTTTTAACTGCGCAAAGGCAAACCAGACATCCGTCAGGGGTTTGCCTTTGATCGCCGCCTCCAGGCTATCCGCCGCGCGGCGGATCTCCGGGCCTTCAGGCATGGTTCTGTCCTTATCTGAGAAGATTAGTGCGTGGCGCCACCTGTCACGGCGATGTCATCGTCAACCTGCAATGCGGTAGCGATCGCCACCTCCAGCGCCAGACGCACCGTTTCCGCCGCCATACTGGGCGCCCCCGGATGCGCCGCCGCCTGCTGCGGCAGATAAGGGATATGGATGAATCCCCCCTTCACCTCCGCGATGCCACTCAGTTTGTGGAGCAATCCGTACATCACATGGTTGCAAACAAATGTCCCCGCCGTCTGTGAGACCGACGCTGGCACACCGGCTTCACGCATCGCCGCCACCATGGCTTTGACTGGCAGCGTGCTAAACCAGGCCGCTGGTCCACCAGCAACAATCGGCTCATCCACCGGCTGTTGGCCTTTATTATCCGGAATACGGGCGTCGTCGACGTTGATCGCCACGCGCTCAACGGTAATATCGGTCCGTCCGCCCGCCTGTCCGATGGCCAGCACCAGCGATGGAGAGAGCGTATCAATGGCGGAATTCAGCACACTGAGCGACTCGCCAAACACACACGGCAACTGACGCGCCACCACGCGGCACCCGGCGATGATAGCATTGTCGAGCTGCGAGACCACTTCCCAGGAAGGGTTAATCTGCTCGCCGCCGAAGGGCTCAAATCCGGTGATTAATACCGTTTTCATCCGTCCTCCTTACAGGAACATCAGGAAATACATCAGGAACACGTTGACTAGCAGCAGCAGTATGCCGGTTGGCACCTGCGCTTTAATGACCGCGTTTTTATCTGGCAGTTCCAGCAGCGCGGCGGGCACGATGTTGAAGTTTGCCGCCATCGGCGTCATCAGCGTACCGCAATAGCCGGAGAACATCCCGATAGCCGCCATCACCGCCGGGTTGCCACCGTGCTGAAGCACCAGAATCGGAATGCCAATTCCCGCCGTGACAATCGGGAAGGCGGCAAACGCATTGCCCATCACCATCGTCAACAGCGCCATCCCAATGGTATACACCGCCACCGCGATAAAGCGGCTGTCGACGGCCAGATACTCTTGAGTAAGATACGAAATGCCACTGCCAACGCCTGCCGCCGTAAACAGCAGTCCTAACGTTGCGAGGATCTGCGGTAAAATAAATGCCCAACCGATGGAATCCAGCAGGCGGCGCGCCTCCTGAATGGGCTGATGCACCTTCTCATGGGTCATTTTGATAGCCATACCGAGACCAATCAGTGAGCCTGCGGTCATCGAGAACAGCGTCACCAGCGTGGCATGATTACCCGGTCCAAACAGAGCGTCCTGCAACCCCGGAATGTGATTGAACATCAGTACACCAATCACGGTGACGACCGGAATGGCCAGCGCCGGGTAAAACAGGCGGTTACCCAGACGCGTCGCGCTCTCTTCCCGCTGCTCGCGGGTGCGCTGATGATAACTGCCCAGCTTGACGCCGCCAAAACCGGCGATCAACGCCATGATCACCACCGCGACGCCGACGGCAATGTTGACTGTACGTTTGTCGCCCACCAGTTGATACGTCCAGTCGCCCAGCAGGAACAACAGCCCATAGACGCCCCAGAATAACCCGGTCGTTAACCGACGCGGATTAGCTTTATCCTGCCAGGACATAATGGCGACAATCAGCAGCACGATCCCCGCCAGCCAGTAGAGGTAGCTTTGTTGAAAATTCATTGCGCCTCTCCTTTGCGGGTGTCAACAGAACCGGCTTTCGCCATTTCGCGTTGCAGATAGTTATCTAGCCGCCACAGGCGCGTACCGTGGATCACGAAGGCGCACAGGGCCGTTGGGATCCCCCATAAGGCAATGTGCAGCGGTTCGGTCTGAATACCGCCGGACTCCAGCATAAAGTTGTGCATGAAGATAATCGCGCCGAACGCGACGAAGATATCCTCACCAAAAAAAAGTCCCACGTTATCCGTCGCCGCCGACATCGCTCGCAACCGGTAGCGCACCGCGCCGGGCAATGCCCCGTACGTTTTCTCCGCCGCCCCTTCCGCCATAGGCGCTAACAACGGACGCACCATTTGCGGGTGACCGCCCAGGCTGGTCAGCCCTAGCGCAGCGGTGGCTTCACGAATAAACAGATAGACGATCAGCAAGCGACCTGATGTAGCGCTTTTAATCCTGGCAATCCACGCCTGGGCGCGCTCTTTCAGCCCGTGACGCTCGAGCAGGCCGATAACCGCCAGCGGGATCAGCAGGATAAACGGCAGGTTGCGGGTGTTGAGAAAA
This sequence comes from Citrobacter sp. Ca225, assembly GCF_030337175.1. Taxonomy (NCBI): domain Bacteria; kingdom Pseudomonadati; phylum Pseudomonadota; class Gammaproteobacteria; order Enterobacterales; family Enterobacteriaceae; genus Citrobacter; species Citrobacter sp. Ca225. Next base: position 251,962 of record NZ_JAOWCD010000099.1, read on the forward strand.
CCTTCACCCAGCTTTTCGAGGATCGTGGCGATCGGCATTTGCGCCGCCAGTCCTGTGACGATCCCGGCGACAATAACCACCAGCACCGGGTTAAAACGTAAAAGAAATCCAACCACAATGACGGCGATGCCCATCAGTGGCCAGAGCGTTATTGCATCTCCCATAATCCATTCCTGTATGTTGTGTTTTGTTGTGGTGTTTTTATATGCGCAACCCCTCTATGGAGGCTGCGTCAGTGTGCTCAGGCAACAATGGTGATACCGCGGGCTTCAAACGCCGAGCGTAAACGTCGGGCGAAGGCCAGCGCGTGTTCGCCATCGCCATGAATACAAACCGTTTGCGCCACCACGCTTGTCCATTCACCGGTAATGCTTTTCACGCGTCCGGTTTCCACCATTCCCAGCGTTTGCGCCAGCGACTGGTCCTCGTCTTCAATCAGCGCGCCCGGCTGCGTGCGTGGCACCAGACTGCCGTCCGCCTGATAACCGCGATCGGCGAACACTTCCTGGCGCGTGACGAGACCGTAACGCTCACCCGCGCGGACAAGCTCACTTCCCGCCAGGCCGACCAGAATCAGTGCCGGATCGCAGGCGTACACCGCTTTGGCAATGGCATCCGCCAGTTGCGGATCTTTCGCCGCCTGGTTGTAGAGCATGCCATGCGGTTTCACGTGCCGCATGACGCCCCCCTCCGCCCGGGCCATGGCCGCCAGCGCGCCGATTTGATACAGCGTTTGCGCATAGACCGTTTCCACAGGCAGCGTCATCGCCGTGCGGCCAAAGTTTTCCCGATCCGGAAAACTCGGGTGTGCCCCAATGGTTACGCCATTTTTCAGCGCCTCGCGCACGCTTGTCAGCATGGTTTGTGCATCGCCGGCATGAAAGCCGCAGGCAATGTTGGCCGATGAGACCAGCGTCAACAGTTCTCCATCGCTGGCGCAGCCTTCGCCGAGATCCGCATTTAAATCAATGTTCATCATTGAGTCGCCATGTGAGTTGTTCCAGATAGCGCTGTTGGTCCTGCCGCGCTTTCAGCGCCTCCTCCAGCGAACACTGAACAAAGTGAATGGGTTGGCCGAGCGGGATCTGCGCCAGATGGTACATGTCTGCCTCGATTATGCAGGCAATGCGCGGATAGCCGCCGGTCGTCTGGGCATCGTTCATCAATACAATCGGCTGACCGTTGTGCGGAACCTGTATCACGCCAGGCAGCAGACCGTGCGACACCAGTTCCCGATCCGTCATTCGCATCAGCGGTTGTCCCTGCAGGCGGTAGCCCATCCGGTTACTCTGCGGACTGAGATGCCACGGCGATCGCCAGAACGACTCCTGCGAAACGGCGTCAAATTCGTGGTATTCCGGCCCCGGCAGCGCCCGAATGCGATTCCCCCATAGCAGTTGTTTTACCCCTCGCGCTTCCAGGAACGTCCGTCGGGGTGTGCCGGTTGCCAGCCGGTCGCCGTCTTTCAGCAGGCGTCCTTCCAACCCGCCGATGCCCACTTTGAGATCGGTACTGCATGACCCCATCACTTCCGGCACGTCGATACCGCCCGCGACGGCAAGATAGCTGCGCATACCGTGCTGCGGACGTTTTAGCACCAGACGCTGGCCCGCTTTCACCGGCAGACGCCAGCCCGTCCAGACGGGGTGATTATCCAGCCGCGCTTCGCATCCCGCACCGGTCAGGGCAAACCAGCTGTCGGTTTCAAATTCCACAACCAGTTGTCCGAGGGTAATTTCCAACACCGGAGCACTGGCCTCATTACCCACTAACAGGTTAGCGATTTGCATCGCCGGTTTATCCAGCGCACCACAATGGCTAACGCCTGACTGACGAAAACCGTGACGACCGCCATCCTGAACGGAGGTGTACAATCCCGCGCGAATAATATTCAGCATACCCCCTCCTTCTGCGGGATAAAGCGCACGCTATCGCCAGGGCGCAGGAGAACCGGTTCCTCTTTTTTCGGGTCGAACAAGGCCTGCGAGGTATGACCAATCAACTGCCAGCCACCAGGCGTTGGCAGCGGATAAATACCGGTTTGCGGTCCGCCGATACCCACCGATCCAGCCGGAACGATCAGCCGCGGCTCAGCGCGCCTGGGCGTGTGCAGTTGTTCCGGTAAGCTACCGAGATACGGGAATCCCGGCTGAAAACCTAAAAACCAGACCACATACTCGACCGACGCGTGCAGCTCCACTACCTGCTTTTCGCTCAGGCCGCTGTGGCGGGCAACGTCCGCCAGATCGGGACCTCCTGCGCCGCCGTAGGTTACCGGAATTTCGATATAGCGTGAGTCAGGCTCCAGCGCCTCACTCTCCTCCCACCAGCGTTGCAGGCGTTCGATCGCATCCAGCGCCAGCGTTTGCGGGTCACGCAGGATCACGGTGATATTGTTCATTCCCGGAATCGCCTCGACCACGTTTGGCGTCTCAACCAAACGCTGCGCCAGCCGCCAGATACGTTTCTGGCTCGCCAGCGTCACCGGCGGCTCAAGCTCCAGCACTACCGCCGTTTCACCTAACAGATAACAACGCGCTCGTTGCACTTGCGTTCCTCTTGTTTTTATTTATGCCGGGTTTGGAATATCAATAAACGTCACATCCAAATCGGTGTTCTCCGTCAACCATTCGCTGAGCGCACGGATCCCGCCGCGTTCGGTGGCGTGATGCCCGGCGGCGTAAAAATGCAGTCCCTGTTCACGGGCTGAGTGGATGGTTTGTTCGGAAACTTCACCGGTGATAAAAGCGTCAACGCCAGCCTGCGCGGCGCTGTCGATGAAGCTTTGCCCGCCGCCAGTGCACCAGGCGACACGTTTGATAGTATCCGGCCCGGTATCACCGCACCATAACGGCCTGCGTCCAAGACGTGCTTCAATCCACGACGCCAGTTCCAGCCCAGGGACCGGCATCGTCAGTTCGCCCCAGGGAACCAACGGCTCGATTTCACCCATCACGGTGATCCCCAACAGGGCCGCCAACTGTGCGTTGTTGCCCAGTTCGGGATGTGCATCCAGAGGGAGATGCCAGCCGTAGAGGTTAATGTCATTCGCCAGCAGCGTTTTCAGGCGATTGCGCTTCATCCCGCGAATCACCGGAGATTCGCCTTTCCAGAAATAGCCATGATGAACGATGACCGCATCAGCCTGCAGACGCACCGCTTCATCCAGTAACGCCTGACTGGCGGTCACACCGGTGACGATTTTTTGCACCGTTTCTTTGCCTTCAACCTGCAAACCGTTTGGCGCGTAGTCGCTGATGGCGGCGCTGTTCAGTTTCTCGTTGATCAGTTGTTCCAGTTCGGTGTTTTTCATCATCGATCCCTTGTTAATTTATGCACTCCGTTAACATAGCGTCCCTGTGGCGGTTCGTCGATAGACAATTATTAGCCATATTAAGAAACCATCACCCCGTTCTTAGCCATAAAAAAAGGGGCGTATTAACGCACCTCATTATGAATAGTTATGGCGTCAGGCCGCATAGCCACCGTTAGTTCTTTCGCGCGGCCTCATACGCGGCAAGCGTCTGCTGGCGCGCCAGTTTGTGATCGACAATCGGCTGCGGGTAGTCGAGCGTGATGCTTTCTTTCATCGCCCATTTCCACGGCTCGTGAATCGCCTTGCCCGGTACATGGCTAAGTTCCGGGATCCACCGGCGGATAAACTCCCCCTCTCTGTCGAACTTTTCGCCCTGCGTCGTGGGGTTAAAAATGCGGAAATACGGCGCGGCGTCGGTTCCGGTAGAGGCCGCCCACTGCCAGCCGCCGTTATTCGCAGCGAGATCGCCATCAATCAGTTGCGACATGAAATAGCGTTCACCTTTACGCCAGTCAATCAGCAGATCTTTGACCAGGAAGCTGGCCGCAATCATCCGCAGACGGTTGTGCATCCAGCCGGTGGCGTTCAGTTGCCGCATCGCCGCATCAACAATCGGATAACCCGTTCTCCCCTCCTGCCAGGCCTGTAAATCTTCCGCACGATCCCGCCAGCGCACGCGATCGGTCCAGAGAATAAAGGGGCGGTGTTTGCACAGATTGGGATGGTACGTCATTAGATGGCGATAAAACTCACGCCAGATAAGTTCGTTCAGCCAGACACTGCCCGCGCCGCCGTCCAGCGCCTGCGGCTGTTCCGCCAGCAGGCGATGCAGACACTGGCGCGGCGATAAGCCACCGGTAGCAAGACTGGCGGATAAACGACTGGTGCCCTCAATGGCCGGGAAGTCGCGACATTCGTCGTACTCTCCTGCCCCCTGCTGGCAAAACTGGCGTAACCGGGCAATTGCGGCTTTTTCTTCGGCGGGAAAAAGGGCGGGGTCGAATTCCTGTTGCGGATAGTGAAGGTTAATTGGCACCAGTGCGGAAGAAACACTACCGTTCTCCCGGCGGGCCGGTGCGGATACGCACTCCGGCATCCCCTCCTTCAGCCGTTTTAACCAGGCGTTTTTAAACGGCGTGAAGACTTTATACATCTCATGATTTCCCGTCGTCACCGCACCTGGCGGCAGGATCACGCTGTCATCAAACCCTTCGCAAACCACATGCGGCAGCGCCTTTTCTACCGCCGCATCGCGTTCACGCTCGTTCACTTCATACTGATAGTTATAAAACAGGTGGCTGACGTCATGCTGTTCGCACACCGCTTTCACCGTTTCAATACTGCCTGCGAAGTCGTCGACTTCCTCAAACAGCAGCGGAATGCCCTTTTCCGCCAGCGCCTGTTGTAAAGCGTTTAGCTGAGCCTGGATAAAGGCGGCCTGACGCGGTGACATGACGTGATTCTTCCACTGCTCAGGCGTGGAGATAAATAACGCCACAACGCGCGCGGCACGGTGGCGGCAGGCGGCGGCGAGGGCAAGATTGTCATGCAGACGGAGATCGCGACGAAACCAGACCAGATGGGTGGACATAACACTCCCGAATGAAAAAAATCAACTCCCGTAGCGCAGCCGCAGGGCTTCCGGCCAGGGATCAAAATAGCGTTGCCCGGAGAGATACGCATCCGGATATTCTGCCATATAGTGTTTGAGCAGCGTCACAGGCGCAAGCAGTGGCTGCGTAGCGCGTCGGTAACCGTCAATAAGGGAAGCCAACTCCTGCCGCTGACGGGCATTGAGCTGTTTGCGAAAATAGCCCTGAACGTGCATCAGGACATTGGTATGGTTACGCCGGGTGGCAGGATGGGACATCAGTTTCATCAGGCGCAGACGATATTCAATGAAAAAGTCATCAAGGCTTTCCCACTCGTAAAGCGCAGCGACAAAGCGCCCCAGCTCGCGGTATTCCGGCTGTGAATGGGCCAGCAGCAACAGTTTATAGCGGCTGTGATAGTCAATCAGCGCGCCACGCGTGAGTCCTTGTTGCCGCAATCCATGCAATTCATGCAGGGCATAAATCCGCGCGACAAAATTTTCCCGTAATTGTGGATCGTGCAATCGCCCGTCCTCTTCAACAGGGAGCCACGGGTAAGACGCCATCAGGACTGAGGTAAAGATACCGCGACCGGCTTTGCGATTGTTTTTCCCATCGGCGTCATAAACACGAACGCGTTCCATGCCGCAACTTGGGGATTTCGCACAGACAATATAGCCACAAAGGTGTTCGAAACGACTGACACGTTCTTCACTGAACGCGGTCATCGTCTGGGTTAAATCGCCCTCGCGCCGGTCACTGAAACGCAGTGCAATTGCCTCTTCCATTTTGACTAAGCGCAATGCAGGACGCGGCACCGGCAGGCCGATCGCCATTTCCGGACAGACGGGTTCAAAGTGCACCCACGGTGAAAGTTCTTCGACTGCAAAGGGCAGGCGTTTGTGTCCACCATCAAAGCGAACCGCCTCCCCTAACAAACAAGCGCTAATGCCAACAGGGATTTTCTCGCTCATGATGTCTCCTTTTCCATTTCTGAAATAAGTGTAGACACAGAGACATAAAAAAACCGCCACATTGCTGTTGGCGGTTTTTCTGAACGCGATGCGCTTAGTAGAAATCGCAGGTGGCTTTTTCAGCCTGATCCATCCACACCGGTTTATCGCTGGTTTTTGACCACACGCGGTGTAAATAGCTATAAAAACGGGCGCGGTCTTTCCAGAACAGCATGACCGGTAGTGCCAGCACCCCAGCCACGACGGCGAAAGTACGGCGTAACAATACAACATGTGCTGGATATTCTTTGTACAACTCCATGATTCTCTCCCCTTTATCTGGCCGGTAATCATCACCGGTAAAGTCAAATTGGTTATCTGCTGAAAATAGTACCGCTTTGCGTGTAATTTTACTACTCATCCGACCACTTATTTTTAGCTATTTACGCTTTATTTATCTTTATCGCGTAATTAAGTTACAAAAAAGTTAAATTAATACTAATCATTAGTTAAATAATGGTCTTTGCCATTTTTATACTTTTTTTACACCCCCGACGTCGATTTTTGCGAAATCTTTGCAGGCAGATATTTACGCTTTGTTTATCACATTTATGCCACGGGAGGTGCACTGTGAGTGCAGGCGTGATAATCGGCATCGTGCTGATTTTCTTATTATTAGGTTACCTGGTATATGCATTGATCAATGCGGAGGCGTTCTGATGGCTGCGCAAGGATTTTTACTCATCGCCAGTTTTCTGCTGATTCTGTTCGTGCTCGCCAGGCCGTTAGGCGCGGGCCTGGCACGGCTGATCGGCAACCATTCGCTGCCTGGTACCGCGAGGGTTGAACGCCTGATCTGGCGCGGTCTGGGCATTTCGACACACGAGATGAACTGGAAGCAGTACCTGCTGGCGATCCTCGCGTTGAATGTGCTGGGGTTGACGCTACTGTTCCTGCTGTTGTTGTGGCAACACCTTCTGCCGCTGAATCCACAGCAGTTGCCCGGTCTGCCCTGGCATCTGGCGCTTAATACGGCGGTGAGTTTTGTTACCAATACCAACTGGCAGGCTTACAGCGGGGAAACCACCTTAAGCTATTTCAGCCAGATGGCCGGGCTGACGGTACAAAACTTCCTGTCCGCCGCGACCGGCATTGCGGTGGTGTTCGCGCTGATCCGCGCCTTTACCCGCCAGAGCATGAATACGCTGGGCAATGCGTGGGTCGACCTGGTGCGTATTACCTTGTGGATTTTATGCCCCATCGCGCTGGTGATTGCGCTGTTCTTTATTCAGCAAGGCAGCCTGCAAAACCTGCTGCCCTATCAGACTTTCACTACTCTGGAAGGTGTGCAGCAACTGCTGCCGATGGGGCCGGTGGCCTCGCAGGAAGCCATCAAGATGCTGGGGACCAACGGCGGCGGCTTCTTTAACGCCAACTCGGCACACCCGTTCGAAAACCCCACCGCGCTGACCAACATGGTGCAAATGCTGGCCATCTTTTTAATTCCAGCCGCGCTCTGTTTCGCGTTTGGCGACGCGGCAGGCGATCGTCGCCAGGGGCGGATGTTGCTGTGGACCATGTCGCTCATCTTCATCGTCTGCGTCGCCGTGGTGATGTGGGCGGAGGTCCAGGGCAACCCCCATCTGCTGCAATTTGGCGCGGATTCCACTCTTAATATGGAAGGCAAAGAGAGCCGCTTTGGCGTGCTGGTGAGCAGTCTGTTTGCGGTGGTGACGACGGCAGCCTCATGCGGCGCGGTGATCGCCATGCACGACTCGTTTACCGCGCTGGGCGGCATGGTGCCGATGTGGCTGATGCAGATTGGTGAAGTTGTGTTCGGCGGCGTTGGTTCGGGCCTTTACGGCATGCTGTTGTTCGTGCTGCTGGCAGTGTTTATCGCCGGACTGATGATTGGCCGCACGCCAGAATACCTGGGCAAAAAGATCGACGTTCGCGAGATGAAAATGACCGCACTGGCGATTCTGGTCACCCCTGCGCTGGTTTTACTCGGCACCGCGCTTGCCATGATGACCGATGCGGGACGCAGCGCCATGCTCAACCCTGGCCCACACGGCTTTAGCGAAGTCCTGTACGCCGTCTCTTCCGCCGCCAACAACAACGGCAGCGCCTTTGCTGGTCTGAGCGCAAACACCCCGTTCTGGAACTGCCTGCTGGCGTTTTGCATGTTCGTCGGTCGCTTCGGGGTCATCATCCCGGTGATGGCGATTGCCGGATCGCTGGTGGCGAAAAAGAGCCAACCGGCCAGTCCCGGCACCCTGGCGACCCACGGCGCGCTGTTTGTCGGTTTACTGATCGGCACAGTGCTGTTAGTCGGCGCCCTGACCTTTATTCCTGCACTGGCGCTTGGCCCAGTCGCTGAACACCTTTCCTTACGCTAAGCGATGCGGAGCAAATGTTATGAGTCGCAAACAACTGGCGCTGTTCGAACCGTCTCTGGTCGCTCAGGCGCTGATGGACGCAGTGAAAAAATTAAGCCCACATACCCAGTGGCGCAACCCGGTGATGTTCATTGTCTGGATGGGTAGCCTGCTGACCACCGTGATTACCGTTGCGATGGCGACAGGACAGATGGCCGGCAGCGCGCTGTTTACCGGGGCGATCAGTCTGTGGCTGTGGGTCACTGTACTGTTTGCCAACTTTGCGGAAGCGCTCGCCGAAGGGCGCAGTAAAGCACAGGCCAACAGCCTCAAAGGAGTGAAAAAGACGGCCTTTGCCCGCAAACTGCGCGAGCCGAAGTACGGCGCGAAAATGGATCACGTTCCGGCCGATGAGCTACGCAAAGGCGACATCGTGCTGGTGGAAGCAGGTGATATCATTCCCTGTGACGGCGAAGTCATTGAAGGCGGCGCCTCCGTGGATGAAAGTGCGATTACCGGAGAGTCTGCGCCGGTCATCCGCGAATCCGGCGGCGATTTCGCCTCGGTGACTGGCGGGACGCGCATTCTCTCCGACTGGCTGGTGATCGAGTGTAGCGTGAACCCTGGCGAAACTTTCCTTGACCGGATGATCGCCATGGTCGAAGGCGCCCAGCGCCGTAAAACGCCCAACGAGATCGCCCTGACCATTCTGCTGGTAGCCCTGACGATTGTCTTTTTGCTGGCAACCGCCACGCTGTGGCCATTTTCTGCCTGGGGCGGTCACGCGGTCAGCGTCACGGTGCTGGTCGCCCTGTTGGTTTGTCTGATCCCAACGACAATCGGCGGGTTACTCTCCGCGATTGGCGTCGCCGGAATGAGCCGTATGCTCGGTGCGAACGTCATCGCCACCAGTGGCCGCGCGGTGGAAGCCGCAGGCGACGTGGACGTATTGCTGCTGGACAAAACCGGCACCATTACTCTCGGTAACCGTCAGGCCTCGGACTTCCTGCCTGCGCAGGGTGTCGACGAAAAAACGCTGGCCGACGCCGCACAGCTTTCGTCGTTAGCCGATGAGACGCCGGAAGGTCGCAGCATTGTGATCCTCGCCAAGCAGCGCTTTAATCTGCGCGAACGTGACGTGCAGTCGCTGCATGCCACCTTCGTCCCCTTTACCGCCCAGAGTCGTATGAGCGGTATTAACATCGACAACCGGATGATTCGTAAAGGTTCCGTCGACGCCATCCGTCGCCACATTGAGGCCAGCGGCGGCCAGTTCCCGGCGGATGTCGAGCAGAAAGTGGACAGCGTCGCCCGTCTGGGCGCCACGCCGCTTGTGGTGGTGGAAGGTTCCCGGGTGCTAGGCGTGATCGCGCTGAAAGATATCGTCAAAGGCGGGATAAAAGAGCGTTTTGCCCAGTTGCGTAAAATGGGCATTAAAACGGTGATGATCACTGGCGATAATCGCCTGACCGCCGCCGCCATCGCCGCCGAGGCGGGTGTGGATGACTTTCTTGCCGAAGCGACACCGGAAGCCAAGCTGGCGCTCATCCGCCAGTATCAGGCGGAAGGCCGCTTAGTGGCGATGACCGGTGATGGTACCAACGACGCCCCGGCGCTGGCCCAAGCCGATGTCGCGGTAGCAATGAACTCCGGTACGCAGGCGGCAAAAGAAGCGGGCAACATGGTCGATCTCGACTCTAACCCCACCAAGCTTATCGAAGTGGTGCACATCGGCAAACAGATGCTGATGACGCGTGGTTCACTGACCACGTTCAGTATCGCCAACGACGTGGCGAAGTATTTTGCGATCATTCCGGCCGCGTTCGCCGCGACCTATCCGCAACTGAATGCGCTGAACATCATGCGTCTGCATTCGCCGGACTCGGCCATTCTGAGTGCGGTGATCTTTAACGCCTTGATTATTGTCTTTCTGATCCCGCTGGCGCTGAAAGGCGTGAGCTACAAACCGCTTTCCGCCTCCGCCATGCTGCGCCGTAACCTGTGGATTTACGGTCTGGGGGGGCTGGTGGTGCCGTTTATTGGCATCAAAGTAATTGATTTGCTGCTGACCCTGCTGGGTCTGGTGTGAGGTGTCTGATGAGTGCTTTACGTCCGTTGTTTTCAACACTGATTTTCCTGCTGCTGCTGACGGGCGGTGCGTATCCGCTGCTGACCACCGCGCTGGGGCAATGGTGGTTCCCGTATCAGGCCAACGGTTCACTGATTCGGGATGAGCATGGGGTGCGGGGTTCTGCGCTGATCGGGCAGAACTTTACCTCTGAAGGCTATTTCCAGGGACGGCCTTCGGCCACCGCTGAAATGCCCTATAATCCCATGGCATCCGGCGGCAGTAACCTCGCCGCCAGTAACCCGGAACTGGATAAACAACTGCAAAACCGGGTCGCCACCCTGCGCGCCGCCAACCCGCAGGCCAGTCGTAACGTACCGGTGGAACTGGTTACTGCCTCCGCGAGCGGTCTGGACAACAACCTGACACCCGCTGCGGTGGCATGGCAAATCCCCCGCGTGGCGCAGGCTCGTCATCTGACCATTGAACAGGTGACGCAACGGGTTGCAGAATACACGCAGAAACCACTGGTGAGCTTTATCGGTCAACCGGTCGTAAATATTGTCGAACTCAATTTAGCGCTGGACAGCATGAATGGCGAATAGTGAACCAGTACGCCCCGATCCCGATCGCCTGCTTGAGCAGGCGGTCGCCCCCCATCGGGGAAAACTAAAAATCTTCTTCGGCGCCTGTGCGGGCGTCGGGAAAACCTGGTCGATGCTGGCTGAAGCCCAGCGCCTGCGCGCACAGGGACTCGACATCCTGATTGGCGTGGTGGAGACCCATGGACGCAAAGAGACCGCCGCCCTGCTGGAGGGTCTCAGCATTCTGCCGTTGAAACGCCAGGCGCGCCACGGACGTCATATCAGTGAATTCGATCTCGATGCCGCGCTCGCACGCCGTCCGGCGCTGATCTTAATGGATGAACTGGCGCACAGTAATGCACCGGGTTCACGCCATCCCAAGCGCTGGCAGGACATTGAAGAACTGCTCGACGCCGGTATTGATGTCTTTACCACCGTCAACGTGCAGCATCTCGAAAGCCTGAACGATGTGGTCAGCGGCGTGACGGGGATTCAGGTGCGCGAAACCGTGCCGGATCCGTTTTTTGACGCTGCCGACGAGGTGGTGTTGGTCGATTTACCACCTGACGATCTGCGCCAGCGCCTGAAAGAGGGCAAAGTCTATATTGCGGGACAGGCCGAGCGTGCTATTGAACACTTTTTCCGTAAGGGTAATTTAATCGCGCTACGCGAACTGGCGCTGCGCCGCACCGCCGATCGGGTGGACGATCAGATGCGCGCCTGGCGCGGTCGTCCGGGTGAAGAGAAGGTCTGGCATACCCGCGACGCCATACTGCTCTGCATTGGTCACAACACCGGCAGTGAAAAACTGGTGCGTACTGCCGCACGACTGGCGTCGCGACTGGGCAGCATCTGGCACGCCGTCTACGTCGAAACCCCCGCGCTGCATCGCTTGCCGGAAAAGCAGCGGCGCAATATTCTGCACGCCCTGCGACTGGCGCAAGAGCTGGGCGCGGAGACCGCCACGCTATCCGATCCCAGCGAGGATAAAGCGGTGGTCCGCTACGCTCGCGAGCATAATCTGGGAAAAATAGTGCTGGGGCGGACGTCAACGCGACGCTGGTGGCACCGGGAGTCGTTTGCCGATCGGCTGGCGAAACGCGCCCCTGAGCTGGATTTGATGGTGGTCGCCCTCGATGAGCCACCGGTGCGGACGCTGTCGTCCCTGCCCGATACCCGCGCCTTTAAAGACAAGTGGCGGGTGCAAATTCAGGGCTGTCTGGTTGCCGTTGCACTCTGCGCTCTGACAACGTTTATCGCCAGCCAGTGGCTGGCCGCCTTTGATGCCGCAAACCTGGTGATGCTCTATCTGCTCGGTGTGGTGGTCATCGCCCTCTTCTATGGTCGCTGGCCATCGGCGTTTTCCACCTTTATTGGCGTGGTCAGCTTTGATCTGTTCTTCATTGCGCCGCGCGGCACGCTCGCCGTCTCGGACGTGCAGTATCTCCTCACCTTCGGCGTCATGCTGACGGTTGGACTGGTCGTGGGTAACCTGACGGCGGGCGTGCGCTATCAGGCTCGCGTTGCGCGCTACCGGGAACAGCGAACTCGTCATCTTTATGAGATGTCGAAAGCGTTGGCGATGGGGCGCAGTGCGCAAGACATCGCCAGTACCAGCGAACAATTTATTGCCTCCACCTTTCATGCCCGCAGCCAGATTTTATTGCCGAATGAAGAGGGCAAACTGGCCGCCCTCACCCACCAGCAGGGAATGACCCCCTGGGATGATGCTATTGCCCGCTGGAGCTTTGATAAAGGGTTACCGGCAGGCGCTGGCACCGATACCCTGCCAGGCGTGCCGTACCAGATCCTGCCGTTACGCAGCGCCGACAAAACCCACGGCCTGGTGGTTGTCGAACCCGGCAATCTGCGTCAGTTAATGATCCCCGAGCAGCAGCGACTGTTGGAAACCTTCACTTTGCTGGTGGCGAATGCGCTGGAACGTCTGACCTTAACGGCCAGCGAAGAGCAGGCGCGGCTGGCCAGCGAACGGGAAAGCCTGCGCAACGCCCTGCTCGCGGCACTTTCTCACGACCTGCGCACCCCGCTGACCGTGCTGTTTGGTCAGGCGGAAATCCTCACGCTCGACCTCGCCAGCGAAGGCTCGCCTCATGCCAGACAGGCCAGCGAAATTCGCCAGCATGTACTGAATACCACCCGTCTGGTGAATAACCTGTTGGATATGGCGCGGATTCAGTCTGGTGGTTTCAACCTCAAAAAAGAGTGGCTGACGCTGGAAGAAGTAGTGGGCAGCGCGCTGAAAATGCTGGAGCCAGGCCTGGTTCATCCGGTAAACCTTTCCCTGCCCGCGCCGCTGACCCTCATTCACGTCGATGGCCCCCTGTTCGAACGGGTACTGATTAATCTGCTGGAGAATGCCATTAAATATGCCGGACCACAGGCGCAGATCGGCATCGACGCGCACGTTGAAGACGAACATCTGCAACTCGACGTCTGGGATAATGGGCCTGGCATTCCACAAGGACAGGAGCAGCGCGTGTTCGATAAATTCTCCCGAGGGAATAAAGAGTCGGCGGTGCCGGGCGTCGGGCTGGGGCTGGCCATTTGTCGGGCGATAGTGGAAGTGCATGGCGGGTCAATTGCCGTCTATAATCGCCCTCAGGGCGGTGCCTGTTTCCGTGTTACACTGAGGCAAGACGCTCCACCAGAACTTGAAGATTTTCATGAGGATATGTGACAAACGTTCTGATTGTTGAAGATGAGCAGGCCATTCGCCGCTTTCTGCGTACCGCGCTGGAAGCCGATGGGTTGCGCGTGTACGACGCCGAGACGCTTCAGCGTGGTTTGCTGGAAGCGGCAACGCGCAAGCCCGATCTCATTATTCTCGATCTCGGCCTGCCGGATGGTGACGGCATCGATTTCATTCGCGACCTGCGACAGTGGAGCGCCGTCCCGGTGATCGTGCTCTCTGCACGTAGCGAAGAGAGCGATAAAATTGCCGCGCTCGACGCCGGTGCCGACGACTACCTGAGCAAACCGTTTGGCATTGGCGAGTTACAGGCACGTCTGCGCGTCGCCCTGCGCCGTCATTCTGCAACGCCCTCTCCTGAGCCGGTGGTACGCTTTTCCGATGTGGTCGTCGATCTCGCTGCGCATCTGATTCATCGCGGAGAAACAGAAATCCATTTAACACCGATTGAGTTTCGCCTGCTGGCCGTGTTGCTCAACAACGCCGGGAAAGTGCTGACCCAGCGCCAGTTGTTGAACCAGGTCTGGGGACCGAACGCCGTCGAGCACAGCCATTATTTGCGTATTTATATGGGTCACTTGCGACAGAAACTGGAGCGTGATCCCGCGCGCCCCCGCCACTTTATTACCGAAACCGGTATTGGCTATCGTTTTATGCCATGAATGGTTATTCATTATTTTTAAATAAATCTTAAAATTAATTTTTATTATTCTTACTTAGCCGAAATTATATTATTTCGGGTATTTAAGATTTTCCACAAAATTAAAAAATACAGAATTATAACAAATAATAAACAAAACGATATCTTATCGCCAGCCATGCATAAAAAACGACTAAATATTTTGCGAATGATCGTTTTTTATTGATCTCCTTCACGGATCAGGCCGTTTTCCTGGATAAAATACCTTCACCTTCTACTGATAAAGAAAAGGTAATCAAAATGGAAAACAATAGCCGTACTATGCCACATATCAGGCGGACAACACATATTATGATGTTTGCCCACCGTAATAGTTTTGACTTTCATTTCTTTAATGCCCGTTAGTCTTTCGACTATGGGCACTCCAGCATACAGGTCTTCCTGACTCGCTGTATCGCAGGCTCACGCCTGTATTCCTCAGTGCTCACTCTGCTTAAGCCTTGATTTGCCTGTGACCGGACAGGTAAGGTTTTTTGCATCCTGAAAAAAAGCAATTTACTGATTTATTTATCAGGGGACACACTTTGCTTTTATTCCGGCGTTATCAGTTTCTCATTCGGGAAATTGAGGACCTGCTATTATCTGAAAATAAAGAGATGAAAATGTCTGAATTAAAAATTGCCGTGAGTCGTTCTTGCCCTGACTGTTTTTCTACACAACGCACGATTGTGAATGTTGATGAAAGTAATTTTATTGATGTCGCTGCCGTCGTGTTGTCTGTCAATGATATTGAACGTGGGAAGCTCGATGAAATTGACGCGACCGGATACGGTATTCCGGTATTTATCGCAACCGAAGAGGAAGAGCGCGTTCCGGCAGAACATCTGCCGCGCATTTCGGGCGTATTCGAATGCAATGAAGCCCGTACCGCTTTCTACGGTCGTCAGTTAGAAACGGCAGCCAGTCATTACGAAACACAATTACGACCACCGTTCTTCCGCGCGCTGGTTGATTATGTAAACCAGGGAAACAGCGCCTTCGACTGCCCCGGACATCAGGGCGGCGAGTTTTTCCGCCGTCACCCGGCAGGTAACCAGTTCGTGGAATATTTCGGCGAAACGCTTTTCCGCTCCGACCTGTGCAATGCTGACGTGGCAATGGGCGATTTGCTGATCCATGAAGGCGCACCGTGCATCGCCCAGCAACATGCCGCGAAGGTTTTTAACGCCGATAAAACCTACTTTGTGTTAAACGGAACCTCTTCGTCTAACAAAGTGGTGCTGAACGCACTGCTGACTCCGGGCGATCTGGTACTCTTCGACCGTAACAACCATAAGTCAAACCACCACGGCGCGTTATTGCAGGCGGGCGCAACGCCGGTCTATCTGGAAACCGCACGTAACCCGTACGGCTTTATCGGCGGGATCGATGCCCACTGCTTTGAAGAAAGCTACCTGCGCGAACTGGTCAGCGAAGTGGCGCCGCAACGGGCTCGTGACGCACGTCCATTCCGTCTTGCCGTTATCCAGTTGGGCACCTACGACGGCACGATTTATAACGCCCGTCAGGTGGTGGATAAAATTGGTCACCTTTGCGATTACATTCTGTTCGATTCCGCCTGGGTGGGCTATGAGCAGTTTATCCCGATGATGGCGGATTGTTCTCCGCTGCTGCTGGAACTGAACGAAAACGATCCGGGTATTCTGGTAACGCAGTCCGTTCACAAACAGCAAGCGGGCTTCTCCCAGACCTCGCAAATTCACAAAAAAGACAGCCATATCAAAGGTCAGCCGCGCTATGTGCCGCATAAACGCATGAATAACGCGTTCATGATGCACGCCTCCACCAGCCCGTTCTATCCGCTGTTTGCCGCACTGGATATTAACGCCAAAATGCACGAAGGCGTCAGTGGCCGCAACATGTGGATGGACTGTGTCGCCAACGGTATCGACGCCCGTAAGCTGATCCTTGATAACTGCCATCATATCCGTCCCTTTGTTCCGGAACTGGTTGATGGCAAACCGTGGCAGTCTTATCCGACTGCGGAAATCGCCAACGATCTGCGCTTTTTCCACTTCGTCCCTGGCGAACACTGGCATGCGTTTGAAGGTTACGCCGAGCATCAATACTTTGTTGACCCCTGCAAACTGTTGTTGACCACTCCGGGTATCAACGCACGCAATGGCGAGTACGACACCTTCGGCGTCCCGGCGACTATTCTTGCCAACTTCCTGCGTGAAAACGGCGTGGTCCCGGAAAAATGCGACCTCAACTCGATCCTGTTCCTGCTGACCCCGGCGGAAGACATGGCGAAACTGCAACAACTCGTCGCCCTGCTGGTGCGCTTCGAGCGCCTGCTGGAATCTGACGCACCGCTGGCGGACGTTCTGCCGTCTATCTACAAACAGCACGAAGCGCGTTATGCCGGTTACACCCTGCGCCAGTTGTGTCAGGAGATGCACGACCTGTATGCGCGTCACAACGTAAAACAACTGCAAAAAGAGATGTTCCGCAAGTCCCATTTCCCGCGCGTCAGCATGAACCCACAAGATGCCAACTACGCCTATCTGCGTGGTGAGGTGGATCTGGTGCCGCTGCCTGAGGCCGAAGGCCGTATTGCCGCTGAAGGCGCGCTCCCTTACCCGCCGGGTGTGCTGTGCGTGGTTCCTGGGGAAGTCTGGGGCGGTGCGGTACTGCGTTACTTCAGCGCACTGGAAGAAGGGATCAACCTGCTGCCCGGTTTCGCGCCGGAACTTCAGGGTGTGTACATCAACGAGTGCGATGGTCGCAAACAGGTGTGGTGCTACGTGATTAAACCGCGTGAAGCACAAAGCGACCTGTTGAAAGGAGAAGCATTATGAGTAAAGCCAAATCCAATAAAATGGGCGTGATGCAGCTCACCATCCTGACCATGGTCAATATGATGGGCTCCGGGATCATCATGCTGCCGACCAAACTGGCTGAAGTCGGCACCATTTCGATTATCTCCTGGCTGGTGACAGCCGTCGGGTCCATGGCGCTGGCCTGGGCGTTCGCCAAGTGCGGAATGTTCAGCCGTAAAGCCGGCGGGATGGGGGGCTACGCAGAATATGCGTTTGGTAAATCCGGTAACTTTATGGCGAACTACACCTATGGAGTATCGCTGTTGATTGCCAACGTCGCCATTGCCATCTCCGCCGTGGGTTACGGTACCGAACTTTTTGGCGCCACCCTCTCCCCGGTACAAATCGGTCTCGCCACCATCGGCGTACTGTGGATCTGTACGGTCGCGAACTTTGGCGGTGCGCGCATTACCGGACAGATCAGTAGCATTACCGTCTGGGGGGTGATCATTCCGGTGGTCGGTCTGTGCATCATTGGCTGGTTCTGGTTCAGCCCAACGCTATATGCCAACTCGTGGAACCCGCATCATGTACCGTTCTTTACCGCCGTCGGTTCCTCTATCGCGATGACGCTGTGGGCGTTCCTTGGTCTGGAATCCGCCTGTGCGAACGCGGAAGTGGTGGAAAACCCGGAGAAGAACGTACCGATTGCCGTACTGGGCGGGACGCTGGGCGCGGCGGTGATCTACATCGTCTCTACCAACGTGATTGCCGGGATTGTACCTAACATGGATCTGGCTAACTCCACCGCACCGTTTGGTCTGGCGTTCGCGCAGATGTTCACACCGGAAGTGGGTAAAGTGATCATGGCGCTGATGATCATGTCCTGCTGTGGTTCATTGCTGGGCTGGCAGTTCACCATTGCGCAGGTCTTTAAATCCTCTGCCGATGAAGGCTATTTCCCGAAAATCTTTTCTCGCGTGACCAAAGTCGATGCGCCGGTTCAGGGGATGCTGACGATTGTTATCATCCAGAGTGGCTTATCGCTGATGACCATCAGCCCGTCGCTGAACAGCCAGTTTAACGTGCTGGTCAACCTGGCCGTGGTGACGAATATCATTCCGTATATTCTGTCGATGGCCGCACTGGTGATCATCCAGAGAGTGGCGAACGTTCCGCCGTCAAAGGCGAAGATGGCAAACTTTGTCGCCTTCATCGGTGCGATGTACAGCTTCTATGCGCTCTACTCGTCAGGTGAAGAAGCGATGTTGTATGGTTCCATCGTGACCTTCCTCGGCTGGACGCTGTACGGCCTGGTATCACCACGCTTTGAACTGAAGAATAAGCACGGTTAAGGCTAGCCAAACAAAAAAGGAGCCTTTCGGCTCCTTTTTTAATTCAGTGGTACAACTCAGGCGTTTTTCAGCACTTCGCTGACGATTTCGACCGCTTCTTTCTCGATCTGCTTGCGATGTTCTTCGCCAAGGAAGCTCTCGCAATAGATCTTGTACGCATCTTCCGTACCCGACGGGCGTGCCGCGAACCAACCATTGTCAGTCATGACTTTCAGACCGCCAATCGACGCACCGTTACCGGGCGCCGCCGTCAGACGTGCTGTGATCGGGTCTCCAGCCAGCGTACTGGCGCTGACCATCTCCGGAGACAGTTTCGACAGCGCCGCTTTCTGTGCCGATGTTGCGCCAGCTTGCAGACGGTTGTAGCTCGGCGCACCAAAACGGGCGGCAAGCTCGTTGTAGTGCTCCTGCGGGTTCTTCCCGGTGACGGCAGTAATTTCTGCTGCCAGCAGACACATGATGATCCCGTCTTTATCAGTAGACCACGGCGTACCGTCAAAACGCAGGAAGGATGCCCCCGCGCTCTCTTCGCCGCCAAAGCCGAAGCTGCCGTCAAACAGACCATCAACAAACCATTTAAAGCCAACCGGAACTTCAACCAGTTTACGCCCCAGATCGTTAACCACGCGGTCAATCATTGCCGACGACACCAGCGTCTTACCGACAGCCACGTCTTTGCCCCACTGCGGACGATGCTGGAACAGGTAGTTGATAGCCACCGCCAGGTAGTGGTTTGGATTCATCAACCCCGCCGGAGTGACAATACCGTGACGGTCATAATCCGGATCGTTGGCGAACGCCAGGTCAAACTTATCACGCAGCGCCAGCAAACCGGCCATGGCACATTCAGACGAGCAGTCCATACGGATTGCGCCATCTTTATCGAGATGCATAAAGCGGAAAGTCTGATCAACCTGATCGTTTACGATGGTCAGATTCAGTTTGTAATGCTCTGCGATACGCTTCCAGTATTCAATACCGGAGCCGCCCAGCGGATCCACACCCAGCGTCAGACCGGCTTTCTGAATCGCCGCCATATCGACGATATCTGCCAGCCCCTCAACGAACGGCTGTACCAGGTCCTGCTCTTTGACATGACCGGATGCCAGCGCTGCATCCAGAGAAATGCGCTTCACGCCTTTCAGATCGTCAGCCAGCAGCGCATTCGCCCGATCTTCCACCACTTTCGTGACGTTGGTATCTGCCGGGCCACCATTAGGCGGGTTGTATTTAATGCCACCATCTTCTGGCGGGTTGTGGGACGGGGTAATCACAATACCGTCAGCCAGCGGACCGCCTTTTTTGTTGTGAACCAGAATGGCATTTGACACAGCGGGTGTTGGGGTAAAACCGTTGTTCTCCTGAACAATCACATCAACACCGTTCGCGGCAAGCACTTCCAGAACGGAGATAAACGCCGGTTCAGACAGTGCATGGGTATCTTTCCCCACGTAGCATGGACCCGTAATACCATTTTTTGCACGTTCTTCCGCGATAGCCTGCGCAATCGCCAGAATGTGGGGTTCGTTGAAGCTATGACGGCCTGCACTGCCACGGTGTCCGGAGGTGCCGAACTTCACCGCGTGTTCCGCATTTCCTTTTGCGGGCTTCAGTACATAGTATTGTGACGTCAGTTGCGCGACGTTAATCAAATCACTCTGTTGCGCAGGTTTA
The DNA here is from genome assembly GCF_030337175.1 of Citrobacter sp. Ca225. Taxonomy (NCBI): domain Bacteria; kingdom Pseudomonadati; phylum Pseudomonadota; class Gammaproteobacteria; order Enterobacterales; family Enterobacteriaceae; genus Citrobacter; species Citrobacter sp. Ca225. The sequence goes on from NZ_JAOWCD010000099.1 coordinate 272,054, forward strand.
CCTGCACGGTCGTGGATTGCCATTGCCTGGTCCTTTTCTGCATGGATTAAATTGTTCCGCAAACCTTTTCAATCAATTCCGCCGGGAATTGCATTGACTGCATGATGTGCTCAATCATGCTGCATTTACGGCCGGTGTTGGTGTTGGTGATCACCCAATACGGCGTGCCGGGCACGTGTTTTGGTTTGGTTTGGTTACCGTTTTTCAGTAGCGTCTGTTCATCAGCCGCGAAGTAGACACGCGTACGGCCATGCAACGATTCGGTTGCCTCAGCAAACGCGTGCTGATCCAGTGTATAGAGTGTAGTCAGCACCAGCATAAAGCGGTTAACGGCCTTCTTCTGTTCCGCATATTCATCGGACAGAAGCAGTTCACGCATAGCGCGCACTTTATCTTTGACAAGATTGACGGGTTTCGCCTCAGCAACAACCGGTTGCGCAGCGCGAACCTCTTTTGTCACTGGCGTGACGGGCTGTGATGCGGCGGAAAACTTCAACATACGCCGTAAAATCTCGGATGCGCTCTCGCCGATATGCTTCGTGTGGCTGGCAATATAGCTGTAGAGTTCATCATCAACTTCAATCGTTTTCATCTTAATCCAGTGCGGTGTCTTATCTGATCTGAAATACAAATCGTTGGGAGTATAGGAGCAAATCCCAACAGCGAATAGCGTCAAACCCGGCTGAACAAAAAACTCGGAGAAAACCGAAGTGGTTGCAGCCCAGTGGCAGAATGGTCAACATAATACCCTAACCCGACAGAGCGAAAAAAAGAACTTTGCCATGAAATTGAATATCCGAGCGCAATCCGCACAAAACCTGCACAATAATTCTCCCATCGTACTGGTTCACGGTTTATTTGGCAGTCTGGACAATCTGGGCGTGCTTGCTCGTGATCTGGTGAACGACCATGACATCATCCAGGTCGATATGCGTAACCACGGTCTCTCTCCTCGCGACCCAGTGATGAACTACCCGGCGATGGCGCAGGATCTGCTGGATACGCTGGATGCGCAACACCTCGAAAAAGCCACCTTCATTGGCCACTCGATGGGGGGTAAAGCGGTGATGGCGCTCAGTGCGCTGGCTCCGGAACGCATCGATCGCTTAGTGGCTATCGATATCGCCCCGGTGGACTATCATGTCCGCCGCCACGACGAAATTTTCGCGGCTATCAACGCGGTGACGGCATCAGCGGCAAAAACTCGCCAGCAGGCGGCAGCGGTCATGCGCGAACATCTTAATGAAGAAGGCGTGATTCAATTTTTGCTGAAATCGTATGTTGACGGCGAGTGGCGCTTCAACGTGCCGGTACTGTGGGAACAATATCCGCATATCGTCGGCTGGGAGACAATTCCCGCCTGGAATCATCCGGCGCTGTTTATCCCCGGCGGCAACTCCCCATACGTCACCGAGGCGTATCGCGACGATTTACTGGCACAGTTTCCGCAAGCACGTGCGCATGTGATTGCCGGGGCCGGTCACTGGGTGCATGCCGAAAAACCGGAGGCGGTGTTGCGCGCCATCCGTCGTTATCTTAATGAAACAGCTAACTGATTAAAAACTCAGCGTCCGTGCGCGATTACGCGTGTGAACGTTGGCGCGCCTCATTCGCTGATGTATGATGGCGCGCTATCCATCCGGGCAGAGGCCTGGCTGATTGTTTCCCCGAAGTCACCAATATCATGGCCAAAGAACAAACGGACCGTACGACACTAGATCTGTTCGCGCACGAGCGTCGCCCGGGACGACCGAAAACCAATCCGCTTTCACGCGATGAACAGCTGCGCATTAATAAGCGTAATCAACTCAAACGCGACAAAGTTCGCGGTCTTAAGCGTGTCGAACTCAAACTCAACGCAGAAGCTGTTGACGCGTTGAATGAGCTGGCGGAATCCCGAGAGATGAGCCGCAGTGAACTGATCGAAGAGATATTGATGGCCCAACTGGCAACGCTACGCGGCCAGGATCTCGCCTGAAATTATCCTCTCTCCCACTTTCGTGTAGCATGGAGTGCACTCGTATGCGTTTGCTATTTCCGCATACCTGACTGTTCTGCTATGATTGCCCTTATCTGTGGGCAATTCGCCACCACCATTTCAATAAGTTTCAAGAGGTTACTTTACTCATGGCAATCACTGGCATCTTTTTCGGCAGCGACACCGGGAATACCGAAAATATCGCAAAAATGATTCAAAAACAGCTTGGTAAAGACGTTGCCGATGTGCATGACATTGCAAAAAGCAGCAAGGAAGATCTCGAAAGTTATGACATTCTGCTGCTTGGCATCCCAACCTGGTACTACGGTGAAGCGCAGTGCGACTGGGACGACTTCTTCCCTACCCTCGAAGACATCGATTTTAACGGCAAACTGGTCGCACTGTTCGGCTGTGGCGATCAGGAAGATTATGCAGAATACTTCTGCGACGCGTTAGGCACAATCCGCGATATCATTGAGCCGCGCGGTGCAACCATCGTGGGTCACTGGCCGACCGCTGGCTATCATTTTGAAGCCTCCAAAGGTCTGGCGGATGATAACCATTTTGTCGGTCTGGCGATTGACGAAGACCGTCAGCCGGAACTGACCGCCGAGCGCGTGGAAAAATGGGTGAAGCAGATCTCTGAAGAATTGCACCTTGATGAGATCATCAACGCCTGATGTACGGCGGCGCAGACAAGGTTTGCGCCGCATCAATAGACAGAACCAATCAAAATAATTGCTACAAATTTGTAACTTTCTTGCCCATCCCTGTACAATGTGCGGGAGTTTTTAGGTGGCGCTCTCATTTCCAGGCAATACCGACTATTTATTAACATTTGCCAGAGGCTTGCAGTTTTCATTTAGACACGGCAGTCCTATAATGAAACGCATTATCCCGAGTGCAATTTCTGTCACTTCTTGTATGAAGTGAATCGTTTAGCAACAGGACAGATTCCGCATGACTGACAACAATACCGCATTAAAGAAGGCTGGCCTGAAAGTAACGCTTCCACGTTTAAAGATTCTGGAAGTTCTTCAGGGACCGGATAACCATCACGTCAGTGCGGAAGATTTATACAAACGGCTGATCGACATGGGTGAAGAAATTGGTCTGGCGACCGTGTATCGCGTGCTGAACCAGTTTGATGACGCCGGTATCGTAACCCGCCACAATTTTGAAGGCGGCAAATCCGTTTTCGAGCTGACCCAGCAGCATCATCACGATCACCTGATTTGCCTTGATTGCGGCAAAGTGATCGAATTTAGCGATGAGTCTATTGAAGCGCGCCAGCGTGAGATCGCGTCGAAGCATGGCATTCGTCTGACGAACCATAGCCTCTACCTCTATGGCCACTGCGCTGAAGGCGATTGCCGCGAAAACGAACACGCGCATGACGCGAAATAATCTGCATTATTCTGAAAAGCCAACCTGCCGGTTGGCTTTTTTTATGCCTGCCATTCCCTACTCAGCGCTTTCTTCTGCCTGCATGTTGCTTTAATGTAAAATATCTTACCCTGCTTCGTCCGGAGAATCGAAATGGAACTTCGCCAGCTACGTTACTTTGTCCGTATTGTAGAAACCGGCAGTATGGGCAGCGCGGCGCTCGATCTCGACATCGGCGTGTCCGCCCTGAGCCAGCAGATGACGCGGCTGGAAAACGAACTCGCGATCCGCCTGTTGCAGCGAACCACGCGCGGCGTCACGCCCACTAACGCTGGTCTGGCCTTTTACTCGCAGGCACAACTGGCGCTACGCCACGCCGATGATGCGATCCTGGCCGCTCGCGAGGCGCGTCTTTCGGGACACGTCAGCGTCGGCATGGCCCCCAGCACCGCCTCCATCCTGGGAATACCGTTTATTCATGCCATGCGGGAACATTACGCCGACGTTCGCCTGCACGTGGTGGAAAGCCTGTCGGGTAATCTGGAACGGATGATCAACACGCGCCAGATTGATCTGGCGGTCGTGTTTCAAAAAGAGAAGATCCTACGCTGGAGCGCCAGACCGGTTCTTGAGGAGCGCCTGTTTCTGATTGGCACACACGAGCTGCTGGTGGATATTCCGGATGACACCATAACGCCTGCTCAACTGGCGAATATTCCCCTGATCATGCCAAGCCAGGGACACGGCCTGCGTGGCAGACTGGAAGCCATCTGTCAGGAACACGGACTGAAGGTCGATATTGCCACGGAAATTGACGGCCTGACGTTACTGATGCGCGCCGTTGGCAGCGGACTCGGCGCCACGCTGCAACCCGGTGCAGCCATTTCGCATCTTGAGATGGGAAGCGCTAAGAGTGATCGGCGTCCATAATCCTGTCCTCAGCCGCCCCAATTTTCTGGTCAGTCTGTCGGACGATGAACTCACCCCTGCCGGTCTTGCAGCCCGCGTAATACTCACAAAAGTCATGCGTGAACTCGTTGAAACCGGTCATTGGCCGGGCGCAACCCTTTACGCTCCCTAAACCCCTCTTTAGCTATTCGTCATAGCGCCCATACAATCAGCACGTATACATTTCAATTACAAATTTAACAAATAGTTAAATGGTAATGGAGTAGACGATGGTTGATGTACTGGTGATTGGCGGTGGTAATGCCGCGTTATGTGCCGCCTTAACCGCCCGTGAGGCAGGAGCTTCCGTGCTGCTGTTAGAGGCTGCGCCCCGGGAATGGCGCGGCGGGAATTCCCAACACACGCGCAATTTACGCTGTATGCACGATGCGCCACAGGATGTGCTGGTCGAGAGTTATCCCGAAGAGGAGTTCTGGCAGGATCTCTGGCGTGTCACCGAAGGCAATACCAATGAAGCGTTGGCGCGACTGGTGATCCGGACCTCTTCCCAGTGTCGCGACTGGATGCGTCAGCACGGCGTTAATTTTCAGCCTCCGCTCTCTGGCGCGCTGCACGTGGCGCGTACCAATGCCTTCTTCATGGGCGGCGGTAAAGCCCTCGTGAACGCCTATTACCGCAGCGCAGAAAAGCTGGGGGTACAGATTCGCTACAACACGCCGGTACAGGCACTTGAATTGCGCAACGGCGAATTCATCGCAGCCCTGGCAGGTCACGAGCGCATTGAGGCGAAAGCCTGCGTACTCGCCGCCGGTGGATTTGAATCCAACCGCGAATGGCTGCGCGACGCCTGGGGAGAGAACGCTCGTGGCGAATGGCCAGCCGATAACTTCCTCATTCGCGGCACCCGCTTTAATCAGGGCGTCTTGCTCAAGTTTATGATCGATGCCGGTGCTGACATTATCGGCGATCCGTCTCAGTCCCACTGTGTAGCGATTGATGCCCGGGCCCCGTTGTACGACGGCGGCATTTGTACCCGCGTGGATTGCGTCTCACTGGGTGTGGTAGTCAACCGGGACGCGGAGCGCTTTTACGATGAAGGCGAAGATTTCTGGCCGAAACGCTATGCCATCTGGGGGCGTCTGGTTGCCCACCAACCGGGGCAGATTGGCTACTCCATTATCGACAGCAAAGCGATCGGTCACTTTATGCCGCCGGTTTTCCCCGGCGCACAGGCCAATACGCTGAGTGAACTGGCCCGCCAGTTGGGGCTGGATCCCGAACGCTTTACCCATACCGTGGAGCACTACAATCAGGCCTGTCAGCCGGGTCAGTTTGATCACACGAAGCTGGACAACTGCGCGACGCAGGGCCTGACGCCACCGAAAACGCACTGGGCGCGGCCTATTGATACGCCCCCCTACTACGGTTATGCCCTGCGACCGGGGATCACCTTTACCTACCTGGGACTGAAAGTGAATGAACACGCTGCGGTTCACTTCGCAGGCACCCCCAGCCGTAACCTGTTCGTTGCCGGTGAGATGATGGCTGGCAACGTACTGGGCAAGGGCTATACCGCCGGTGTCGGCATGTCCATCGGCACCACGTTTGGTCGCATCGCAGGTAAAGAAGCCGCGCAGGCAGCACGTAAGGAGGCGCATCATGAAGCAGCTTGAAAAACTGATCATCGAGGCCAAAATTCTCACCGAGCCAGAAGCTGAAGTCGAGCGGGTGATGCAGGTGTGTAATGCCTGTCGCTATTGCGAAGGGTTTTGCGCCGTGTTCCCGGCGATGACGCAACGGCTGGAATTTGGCAAAGCGGACATTAACTATCTGGCAAACCTGTGCCATAACTGCGGCGCCTGTCTGCACGCCTGCCAGTATGCGCCGCCCCATGAGTTTGCGATCAACGTGCCGAAAGCAATGGCGGAAGTGCGTCTGGAAACGTATCAACACTACGCACAACCGGCGGCCTTCGGAGCGCTGTATCGCCAGGCTGGCGTTACCGTGACGCTGGCACTGGTCTTTAGTCTGATCCTCTTTTTACTCCTCGCGATGGGGCTGAAGGGATCGCTACTCCATCCGCCGCTGGCCGGTGATTTCTACCAAATCTTCCCGCACAACCTGCTGGCATGGATGTTTGGATCGGTTTTCATGCTGGCGATCGGTTTACTAATGGCAGGGGTGATCCGCTTCTGGCGCGAGATCTCTCCCGTCGGGCCGCGTCCGGCGGAAATTGCCGAAGCGTCGCACAACGCGCTGACGCTGAAATACCTCGATGGCGGACATGGCAAAGGCTGCAACGAGGCGGACGATGCTTTCACATTGATGCGTCGTCGTTTCCACCATTTCACCTTCTACGGCTTTATGCTCTGTTTCGCCGCGACCGTGGTGGCGACGGGTTACCACTACTTCGCCGGTTGGGAAGCCCCCTACCCGTTCTTCAGCGTGCCGGTCATGCTTGGCACGCTCGGAGGAATCGGTTTAATTGTCGGCCCGGCAGGCCTGCTGTGGTTAAACCTTAAGCGCTCGCCACTGCATGGCGACGCGCGACAGAAACCGATGGATCGCGGTTTTATTTTACTGCTGCTCCTGACCAGCCTGACCGGTTTAGGTTTGCTGGCGGGAAGAGACACCTCATGGATGGGGATCCTGCTTGCCATCCATCTTGGCGTGGTCATGGCGCTTTTTTTGACCATTCCATACGGAAAATTTGCCCACGGATTTTACCGCTGCGCGTCTTTACTCAAATGGGCGATTGAGAAGCGACGTGGAAAACAGGCGGGGGTCGCAGGCGACTAACCCGCAAACTCTTACCTCTATACATAATTATGATAAGACAGTGGAGCAACTTCAATGACTCAACAACCATCGCGCGCTGGCACGTTCGGCGCAATACTGCGTGTGACCAGCGGTAATTTTCTCGAACAGTTCGATTTTTTCCTGTTTGGTTTTTACGCCACTTATATCGCAAAGACGTTTTTTCCTGCCGAAAGTGAGTTTGCCGCATTAATGCTTACTTTTGCCGTTTTTGGCTCCGGATTTTTAATGCGCCCTATCGGGGCCGTGGTGTTGGGCGCATATATCGACAGGATCGGCCGACGGAAAGGGCTGATGGTCACCCTGGCGATTATGGGCTGCGGCACGCTGCTCATCGCCCTCGTGCCGGGTTATCAGACTATCGGCCTGCTGGCTCCCGTGCTGGTCCTGGTGGGGCGTCTGCTACAGGGATTTTCTGCTGGCGTCGAACTGGGCGGCGTCTCTGTTTATCTTTCTGAGATCGCCACGCCAGGCAATAAAGGCTTTTACACCAGTTGGCAATCGGCCAGCCAGCAGGTGGCGATTGTCGTCGCCGCGCTGATCGGCTACGGTCTGAATGTCACGCTGGGACATGATGAAATCTCCGAATGGGGGTGGAGAATCCCGTTCTTCATTGGCTGCATGATTATTCCGCTGATTTTTGTTCTTCGACGTTCGCTACAGGAAACTGAAGCCTTTTTACAACGTAAACACCGTCCGGACACCCGGGAAATTTTTACCACCATTGCTAAAAACTGGCGCATCATCACCGCGGGTACCCTGCTGGTGGCGATGACGACCACGACCTTTTATTTTATTACTGTCTATACCCCCACTTACGGGAGAACGGTGTTGAACCTGAGCGCACGTGACAGCCTGGTAGTCACCATGCTGGTAGGGATTTCTAACTTCATCTGGCTGCCGATTGGCGGTGCCATCTCTGATCGGATCGGGCGACGCCCGGTGCTGATGGGCATCACCTTGCTCGCCCTCGTCACCACCTGGCCGGTGATGAACTGGCTTACCGCTGCCCCTGACTTCACCCGCATGACGCTGGTGCTGCTCTGGTTCTCGTTCTTTTTTGGCATGTATAACGGCGCGATGGTGGCGGCCCTGACCGAAGTGATGCCGGTTTATGTCCGAACCGTGGGTTTTTCGCTGGCCTTTAGTCTTGCGACAGCGATTTTCGGCGGCCTGACGCCTGCTATCTCCACCGCATTGGTCCAGTTGACCGGCGATAAGAGTTCTCCGGGGTGGTGGCTCATGTGCGCGGCGCTGTGCGGACTCGCCGCAACGGCAATGCTGTTTGTTCGTCTCAGCCGTGGCTATCAGACAGCAGAGAATAAGCTCTGAAACGCAAGCGGGCGGAGAGATATCTCCGCCCGCTTTATGTTGTCTCTGACGTTTACTTCGCCGTATTGTTACTGCGAATTTCCTGCCAGATCTTATCGCAATCGGCTTTGACAGCCTGATCGTTACCGGTACGTGTCGCCTGAATACACTGCTGGTAATCCAGCACACGAACACTTTCCTGATTTGCAAACTGTTGATGTTGTTTTTCTTTTTTCAGCACATCCAGCACGCTCTGGCAGGCTTCGATTTTCTCGGGCGATCCCTGTGCCGTGTTGATACAGGCGCTATACGCCTCTTTCAACCGACTATCTTCTTTCGGCGCCGTTGACGGTGCGCAGGCCACCAGTCCCGAGGCCATTACGGCGATGAGTATCAGTTTTTTCATAGCATGGTCCTCAACGAGGCGGCAGGCCCAAGGCCTGCCGCTGTTGGCATTAGAAGATGGTGAACGGTGCAATCACAATGAACTTCACGTCGCGCTCATCCTGGAAGATGTTGCCGTAACCGCCGCCCCAGCTCGGGATGTTGGAGTGGTTGTCATATTCGGTGAAGTGCAGTTTAAACATGGTGCCTTTCGCACGACCGTCCTGCAGGGTGTAGACCGCATCCAGGCTGTATGACGATTCTTCAATGGTACGGTTTTTGTCGTAGTACGCATCCGGGTTGCTCTGCCAGGTAGACGGTTTCGCGTCCCAGGCATACACATAAGAAGCCCCGACGGCCCAGCCTGGCAGGTTCCAGTTCTTCAGGTCATACATCGCGCCAAAGAAGACCGCTTTTTCGCCGTTGGCGTTGAAGTCTGAACGGTTATCCCACCAGATATCCAGACGACCGTTGGATGACGCATAGGTCGGCGTCATACGTTGCAGGAAGAACCCTTGCTGCCCTTCGGCCTTAACCCAGGTCCCTTCCAGACGCAGGTCAACCACTTCCGCCACTTTATAGCCGAAGGTCAACGCCTGCAGCCAGGCGGTTCCGTCATAGATATCGCTGGCGCTGCGGTCATCAACTTTGTCACGCGCACCGTAGAACTGGTAGCTGGTGGAGAACGGATTGCCACCTAAATCAAACTTGTAGCTGGCTTTGGCGAAGTACTGATCGACATAGCCTTCGGACTGACCAAAGGCGGCTTCCAGCACCAGGGCATTTTTGAAATCATACTTTGCGCCGACAGAATGGAGATAATCGACTTTGGTCTTTTTATCGCCCTGGTAAAATTTATCAACCTCAGTGTGCCATGGCGCTTTATATTCGTTGGCCCACATGTAGGAGAAACTCAGTGCGCCTGCATCGCCGTAGTCAAAGTTTGCGCCCGCTTCAGCACCCTGATAGGTACCTGGCATAAAGCTCCAGTGCGGTGCTAACAGCGTCTGACCAGTAGGCTGAATATAACCGGCACGCGCCCAGGCTGGGCCGTATTTGAATTTCGCGGCGGCCTTGTACAGACTGATTCCGCTCTTATCACCGGAGTAGTCTTCATCGTAGCCTTTGTTCTTTTTCGAGAACGCGATTTCGTTTGGATGGCCGCTGTCGCCGTTTTCTGCCATTTCAATTGCCGTAAACGCCGCCACATCGAGACCGAACATATCTGCTGCATAGCCGGACTGGAAATCCAGGTTGGCGTTCCAGGTCGCGTGAGAAAGGTTGGTTTTGTACTTATCTCCGTCGGTGACATCTTTACGGTCGCGTTCACGCTGCCAGTAATAAATGCCACCCGTCAGGGTTGAATCATCGATAAAGCCTTCGGCCTGTGCCTGCGGAACAACGACCAGACCTGACAGTGCTGTGATACCGGCGATAGCCAACGCCAGCGCACTACGTTTGCCACTAAACGTACGCATATGTTAATCCTCTTTGACGTATAAATTGCTGTTGCCAAAGGCAAAACAGCGAAAAAATAAAAAAGTAAAAGTAGCACTGAAAAAAAACCTCACTGACTACAGTGATAGACTATTTTTCGCGACGCGAATTATCAATATCTTTCTGTAACGAGAATGTAAGAGTATGAGCAACCGCACATAATTCATTGCTTCCTGTTACATTTTATTCATCCATCAAAAAATACCGTAAAAGCTGAAAATTCTCTTTGTTTTCCAGAAAGATGAACGCGATTTCATGACACTATCTGTTTTTTTGCGGGTGTTATCGATAACAGACGGTTGTTAATGGCATTATTTTGTGAATGGGAATTAATTCGCTTCGCAAAGCGAGATTTTTCGTTGAACAGAAGATAAAAAAACGCCGCAGAATGCGGCGCTTGAAGGTAGCATTGCGGCAGTTTATTCGCCGACTTTCGCCCAGGTGTCACGCAGGCCAACGGTGCGGTTAAACACCAGCTTCTCTGCGCTGGCGTAACGGCTGTCCAGGCAGAAGTAACCTTCGCGCTCAAACTGGAACGCTTTCCCTGCTACTGCGGCTTTCAGCGACGGTTCAGCAAACCCCTGTTTGATCACCAGCGATTCCGGGTTCATCACGGAGAGGAAATCTTCCGCCGCGCCTGGGTTTGGTACGCTGAACAGACGATCGTAGAGACGAATTTCGACTGGCAGCGCGTGTGCGGCGCTAACCCAGTGGATCACACCTTTCACTTTACGGCCATCTGCCGGATCTTTGCTCAGGGTATCTGCATCATAGGTACAGAAGATGGTGGTAATAGTGCCTTCCGCATCTTTTTCCACGCGTTCTGCTTTCACCACGTAGGCGTTGCGCAGACGCACTTCTTTACCCATCACCAGACGCTTGTACTGCTTGTTGGCTTCTTCGCGGAAATCAGCGCGATCGATCCAGATTTCACCGCTGAAAGGAACTTCACGCGTGCCCATTTCCGGTTTGTTCGGATGGTTAGGCATGGTGACCATTTCGCTTTCACCCTGCGGGTAGTTCTCGATAACCAGTTTCACCGGATCAATAACCGCCATCGCACGCGGGGCGTTTTCGTTCAGGTCTTCGCGGATACAAGATTCCAGCGACGCCATTTCGATCGTATTGTCCTGCTTGGTCACGCCAATGCGTTTGCAGAATTCACGGATCGCCGCTGCGGTATAGCCACGACGACGCAGACCAGAGATCGTCGGCATACGCGGATCGTCCCAGCCTTCAACGTGCTTGTCAGCCACTAGCAGGTTCAGCTTACGCTTGGACATCACCGTGTATTCCAGATTCAGGCGCGAGAATTCATACTGGCGCGGATGAACCGGAATCGTGATGTTATCGAGCACCCAGTCGTACAGACGACGGTTGTCCTGGAATTCCAGGGTACACAGAGAGTGGGTAATACCTTCCAGCGCATCGCTGATGCAGTGGGTGAAGTCGTACATCGGGTAGATGCACCACTTGTTGCCGGTCTGATGGTGCTCGGCAAATTTAATGCGGTACAGAACCGGATCGCGCATCACGATAAACGGCGACGCCATGTCGATCTTCGCACGCAGGCAGGCTTTACCTTCTTCAAAACCGCCGGTACGCATTTTTTCAAACAGCGCGAGGTTCTCTTCGATGCTGCGATCGCGGAACGGACTGTTTTTGCCAGGCTGAGTCAGCGTGCCACGGTATTCGCGGATCTGCTCCGGCGTCAGCTCATCGACATACGCCAGACCTTTGTTGATCAGTTCAACCGCATAAGCGTGCAGTTGATCAAAGTAATCTGAGGAGTAGCGAACGTTGCCAGCCCAGTGAAAACCTAACCACTCAACGTCGTTTTTGATCGAATCAACGTACTCGATATCTTCTTTTACCGGGTTGGTGTCATCGAAACGCAGGTTGCACTGGCCCTGGTAGTCTTGCGCGATACCAAAGTTCAGGCAGATGGATTTCGCGTGGCCAATGTGCAGATAGCCATTTGGCTCCGGCGGAAAACGGGTATGGACTGTGGTGTGCTTACCACTGGCCAGATCTTCATCGATGATCTGACGAATAAAGTTACTCGGGCGGGCTTCAGCCTCACTCATCGTGGATTCCTCAAAGCGTAAACAACGTATAACGGCATATGATCTTATAAGCCGGACTGACTGACAACCTTTAGTTACTGAAAAAGTGGCGTTGAAGAAAAATAGGAGGGAATTTGCTGCAAAAAAAAGCGGCGGAGGTTTCCCCCGCCGCTTCATGTTGCCGGATGGCGTCTTATACCTTATCCGACCTACCCTTTGATCTCATACAGTGGCGTTTGACCGGCAACCACGTGACCGTCGGCTTTAATCACCAGGCCGCTGAAATCGTCGATGTTGCTGCACACCACCGGACTAATCATAGAGCGCGCGTTTGCGTTCAGGTAATCCAGATCCATTTCCAGAATCGGCTGACCCGCGGTCACTTCCGCGCCCTCTTCTACCAGACGCGTGAAGCCCTGGCCGTTCAGCGCGACAGTATCGATCCCCATGTGGACAACGATTTCCGCGCCTTTCTCAGTTTCCAGACAGAACGCATGATTGGTATTGAAGATTTTCACAATCGTGCCCGCAGCCGGAGAAACTACGGTTTTATCCGTTGGTTTTACCGCAACACCGTCACCCACCGCTTTGCTGGCGAACGCTTCGTCAGGCACCTGCTCCAGCGCAACCACATCACCGGTTACCGGAGAAACCAGTTCGGCAATGGTCACCGCATTTGGAACCGCCTGCGGTTTAGCTGCTGCCTGGGCAACAGGCGCAGCAGAGGCTTCAGCCGCCGCAACCGGACCGGTGGTTTTCATCGCGTTAGCGATTTTCTCAGCCACGAAGCCGACGATAATCTGCACGCTGGTTTTGTTCAGACGAATCACACCAGAAGCACCCAGGCGTTTCGCCAGACCTTCATTCACCAGCGACGAGTCTTTTACGCTCAGACGCAGACGGGTGATGCAGGCGTCAATACCGGTGAGGTTATCAGAACCACCGATGGCGGCGATGTACTGACGCGCCAGGGCAGAAACGTCCTGCTCTTTATCGCTGCTCACATTGAGGTCCTGACCGTCCGCTTCGCTGCCAGCCACAGCCAGTTCGCGACCCGGCGTCATCAGGTTGAATTTGGTAATAACGAAACGGAACACCACGTAGTAGATGGCAAAGAACACCAGACCCTGCGGGATCAGCATCCACCACTGGGTCGCCAGCGGGTTACGGGAAGAAAGCACCATATCCACCAGACCCGCGCTGAAGCCGAAGCCAGCAATCCAATGCATGCTCGCTGCGATGAATACAGAGATCCCGGTCAGGACGGCGTGAATCACATACAGAACCGGCGCAACGAACATGAAGGAGAATTCCAACGGTTCAGTGATACCGGTAAAGAATGCCGCAAACGCACCGGCCATCATAATACCCAGCACTTTCGCCTTGTTCTCAGGACGCGCGCAGTGGTAGATAGCCAGCGCCGCACCCGGCAGACCAAACATCATGATTGGGAAGAAGCCCGCCTGATAACGGCCGGTAATCCCGACAACTGCTTTACCCGATTCAATAGACTGGGCACCGCCGAGGAAGTTAGGAATGTCGTTAATCCCCGCAACGTCGAACCAGAATACGGAGTTCAGGGCGTGATGCAGACCCACCGGAATCAACAGACGGTTAAAGAAGGCGTAGATACCCGCACCGGTTGAGCCCAGTTTTTGAATGTGTTCACCGAAGTTAACCAGACCGTCGAAAATTACCGGCCAGATGTACATCATGATGAACGCCACAACGATCATCACAAAAGAGGTGAGGATCGGTACCAGACGGCGCCCGCTGAAGAAGGAGAGCGCTTTCGGCAGCTCAACGCTACTAAAGCGGTTGTACAGTTCAGCAGAGATAATACCCACAAGGATACCCACGAACTGGTTGCTGATCTTTCCGAAAGCAGCAGGCACCTGGTCTGCAGGGATCTTCTGAATCATGGAAACCGCCGCCGGAGAACAGAGCGTGGTCAGCACCAGGAAGCCCACAAAACCGGTCAGCGCCGCAGCACCGTCTTTATCTTTAGACATACCGTAAGCCACACCGATAGCAAACAGTACGGACATGTTATCGATAATGGCGGAACCGGACTTAATGAAGAACGCCGCAAGGGCGTTATCTCCACCCCAACCTACCGGGTCGATCCAATAGCCGACCCCCATCAATATTGCCGCCGCAGGCAGCGTGGCGACCGGCACCATTAGCGCACGGCCTACCTTTTGCAGATAACCTAGAATACTCACTTTCTTCCCCCTTTGAGACCCCGTTAAGGCTCGCTTTAAGCTGTGTTTTTATTTTGTCACTAACTTATTGAAATTCAGTTGTTGCTTTACTGGCATTGTGAGTGTGTAAAAATTTAATTCGTACCGCAAATTAAAAGCGTGTTTTTTGTGAGTTTAGTCACCAAATATCGTTATATTCACTCCCTTTTACTGGCTATGTGGGAAAACTTATTTTATCATTCAAAAAATCAAGACAGATTGACCCAACTGATGCATGCCAGGTTACGCTTTGCCATGCACCTGCACAATCCGTCAACGGCTTACATTTACTTTCTGAGGTGAAGAATGAGACTGATTCCCCTGACTTCCGCTGAACAGGTCGGCAAATGGGCGGCACGCCATATCGTTAATCGCATCAACGCGTTCAAACCGACAGCCGATCGTCCGTTTGTTCTGGGTCTGCCGACAGGCGGCACGCCGTTGACAGCGTATAAAGCCTTAGTCGAAATGCACAAAGCGGGCCAGGTTAGCTTCAAACACGTCGTGACGTTCAATATGGACGAATATGTCGGCTTGCCAAAAGAGCATCCGGAAAGCTACTACAGCTTCATGCATCGCAATTTCTTTGACCATGTTGATATTCCAGCAGAAAATATCAACCTGCTCAACGGCAACGCGCCGGACATCGACGCCGAATGCCGTCAGTATGAAGAAAAGATCCGTTCCTACGGTAAAATCCACCTGTTCATGGGGGGTGTCGGCAATGATGGTCATATCGCCTTTAACGAACCGGCTTCGTCGCTGGCTTCTCGTACCCGTATCAAAACCCTGACGCATGACACCCGTGTGGCAAACTCCCGTTTCTTTGACGGCGACGTGGATCAGGTACCGAAGTACGCGCTGACCGTTGGCGTGGGTACCCTGCTGGACGCTGAAGAAGTGATGATTCTGGTGCTGGGTTCACAGAAAGCGCAGGCACTGCAGGCTGCGGTGGAAGGCAATGTGAACCACATGTGGACCATCAGCTGTCTGCAACTGCATCCGAAAGCGGTTGTGGTGTGCGATGAGCCGTCCACAATGGAACTGAAAGTTAAGACACTGAAATATTTCAACGAGTTAGAAGCCGAAAATATCAAAGGTCTGTAATGTAGTCTCCGCCCTGTTTTATGTTCAGGGCGGCATTTTTTTTGAAATCGGGGGTCGGAATGTATGCTTTAACCCAGGGCCGGATCTTCACCGGTCACGAAATTCTTGATGACCATGCGATTGTTGTCGCCAATGGCCTGATTGACCGCGTTTGTCCTGTGGCAGAACTGCCGCCAGAGATCGAACAACGTTCAGTGAACGGGGCCATTCTTTCCCCCGGCTTTATCGATGTCCAGCTCAACGGCTGCGGCGGCGTGCAGTTTAACGACACGGCAGAAGCCGTCACCGTTGAAACGCTGGAGATCATGCAGAAGGCCAACGAGAAATCGGGCTGCACCAACTACCTGCCTACGCTGATTACCACCAGCGATGATCTCATGAAGCAAGGCATTCGCGTGATGCGTGAATACCTGGCCAAACATCCGAATCAGGCGCTGGGTCTGCACCTGGAAGGCCCGTGGCTGAACCTGGTGAAAAAAGGGACGCACAATCCGAGCTTTGTCCGTCAGCCTGACGCTGCGCTGGTCGATTTCCTGTGCGATAATGCCGACGTAATCACCAAAGTGACGCTGGCGCCGGAAATGGTTCCTGCGGAAGTGATCAGCAAGTTGGCGAATGCCGGGATTGTAGTCTCCGCCGGGCACTCCAACGCCACGCTGAAAGAAGCGAAAGCCGGGTTCCGTGCAGGTATCACCTTTGCTACACATCTGTTCAATGCGATGCCTTATATCACCGGACGCGAACCGGGCCTGGCAGGTGCGATTCTGGATGAAGCTGATATCTATTGCGGCGTGATTGCCGACGGTCTGCACGTTGACTATGCCAATATCCGCAACGCCAAACGGCTGAAAGGCGACAAACTGTGCCTGGTGACGGATGCGACTGCGCCGGCAGGGGCAAATATTGAACAGTTCATTTTTGCTGGTAAAACAATATACTACCGCAATGGACTCTGTGTAGATGAGAACGGGACGCTGAGCGGTTCATCACTAACCATGATTGAAGGCGTGCGTAATCTGGTTGAACATTGCGGTATCGCACTCGACGAAGTGCTGCGCATGGCGACCCTCTACCCTGCGCGTGCCATCGGTGTTGAGAAACACCTCGGCAGTATCGCGGCGGGTAAAGTGGCGAACCTGACCGCTTTCACACACGACTTTAAAATCATCAAGACCATCGTTAATGGTAACGAGGTCGTTACTGAGTAAGAGAAAGTATGACACCAGGCGGACAAGCTCAAATAGGTAATGTTGATCTCGTAAAACAGCTTAACAGCGCGGCCGTTTACCGCCTGATTGACCAGCATGGGCCAATCTCGCGGATCCAGATTGCCGAACAAAGCCAGCTTGCCCCCGCCAGCGTAACCAAAATTACGCGTCAACTGATTGAACGCGGACTGATCAAAGAAGTCGATCAACAGGCCTCCACCGGAGGCCGCCGCGCCATCTCTATCATCACCGAAACCCGCAGTTTTCACGCCATTGGCGTGCGTCTTGGCCGCCACGACGCGACCATCACCCTGTTCGACCTGAGCAGCAAAGTGCTGGCGGAAGAGCACTATCCTCTGCCCGAACGGACGCAGGAAACGCTGGAACACGCGTTGCTCAACGCCATTACCGCTTTTATTGACAGCAATCAGCGCAAAATCCGCGAGCTCATCGCCATTTCCGTGATTCTGCCGGGGCTTGTCGATCCGGAAAGCGGCAAGATCCACTATATGCCGCATATTCAGGTGGAGAACTGGGGACTGGTTGAGGCACTGGAAAAACGGTTCCTCGTCACCTGTTTTGTCGGTCACGATATCCGCAGTCTGGCGCTGGCAGAGCACTACTTTGGTGCAAGTCAGGATTGCGAAGACTCCATTCTGGTGCGCGTCCACCGCGGAACAGGCGCCGGAATCATCTCTAACGGGCGAATTTTTATTGGTCGTAACGGCAACGTTGGCGAGATTGGTCACATCCAGGTTGAACCATTGGGCGAGCGCTGCCACTGCGGCAACTTCGGTTGTCTGGAAACCATTGCTGCAAACGCGGCGATTGAACATCGCGTTCTTAATCTGCTCAAGCAAGGTTACCAGAGCCGTGTTCCGCTGGAAGACTGCACGATCAAAACCATCTGCAAGGCGGCAAATAAGGGCGACAGCCTGGCTTCTGAGGTGATCGAGCACGTCGGGCGTCATCTGGGCAAAACCATTGCGATCGCCATCAACTTGTTTAATCCACAAAAAGTCGTGATTGCCGGTGAGATCACCGAAGCCGATAAAGTGCTGTTACCCGCCATTGAAAGCTGCATTAATACGCAGGCGCTGAAGGCGTTTCGCACGAATTTGCCCGTGGTGCGTTCTACGTTGGATCACCGCTCAGCCATCGGTGCGTTTGCGCTGGTAAAACGCGCTATGCTCAACGGTATTTTGCTCCAGCATTTGCTGGAAAACTGATGCGCTCTTATAGTATCGGATTAATAACACATCTCCTGGGTAGTTCATGACCATTAAGAATGTCATTTGTGATATCGACGGCGTGCTAATGCACGACAACGTCGCCGTACCGGGTGCGGCGGAATTTTTGACTGGCGTAATGGAAAAAGGCCTGCCGCTGGTGCTGTTGACCAATTACCCGTCGCAGACCGGCCAGGATCTGGCGAACCGTTTCGCGACGGCTGGCGTCAATGTGCCGGACAGCGTGTTTTATACCTCGGCAATGGCGACCGCCGATTTCCTGCGTCGTCAGGAAGGGAAAAAGGCATATGTGGTCGGCGAAGGCGCACTGATCCACGAATTGTATAAAGCCGGTTTCACCATTACCGATGTAAACCCGGATTTCGTTATCGTTGGCGAGACCCGTTCCTACAACTGGGACATGATGCACAAAGCAGCTTACTTTGTGGCAAACGGCGCACGCTTTATCGCCACCAACCCGGACACTCACGGTCGCGGGTTTTATCCGGCCTGTGGCGCGCTCTGTGCAGGTATCGAAAAAATCTCTGGTCGTAAACCGTTCTACGTTGGTAAACCCAGTCCGTGGATCATTCGCGCGGCGTTAAATAAAATGCAGGCGCACTCGGAAGAGACGGTCATTGTCGGCGATAACCTGCGCACCGATATTCTCGCGGGCTTCCAGGCGGGACTCGAAACCATTCTGGTGCTCTCCGGCGTTTCCACGCTGGATGACATCGACAGCATGCCGTTCCGCCCGAGCTGGATTTATCCCTCCGTCGCCGAAATCGACGTTATTTAACCCAGACCACGTCCCAGGACGTGGTTTTTCATTTTCGTCTTCTGAAAAAATCACACCATTCAACAAAAACGGCAAAAAACTGATAATTCATCAATGAATATGCTCAATACGTAATCTTTTTTCACCATTCAGCAATAGCCATTGCGTTTTTTCTTTTTCAGACCGCAAACCCCTTGCGCCTCTTGTTTCTTTGCGGCATTTTCTTTAGCAAGCAAACACAAAAAGCATTACGCAACAGGTTAACGGAGAAGGTTATGTGTTCAATTTTCGGCGTATTCGATATTAAGTCAGATGCAGGTGAACTGCGTAAAAAAGCGCTTGAGCTGTCACGCCTGATGCGCCATCGCGGCCCGGACTGGTCCGGTATTTATGCCTGTGATAAGGCCATTCTGGCCCATGAACGTCTGTCGATTGTCGACGTCAACGCCGGTGCGCAGCCGCTGTATAACGAAAAGAAAACCCACGTGCTGGCCGTCAACGGTGAAATCTATAACCACCAGGTGCTGCGTGCAGAATATGGCGATCGCTACGCGTTCCAGACCGGCTCTGACTGCGAAGTGATCCTCGCGCTGTATCAGGAAAAAGGCGTAGAGTTTCTTGACGACCTGCAAGGGATGTTTGCCTTCGCGCTGTATGACAGCGAGCAGGATGCATATTTGATTGGTCGCGACCATATCGGCATTATCCCGCTGTATATGGGCTACGACGAATTCGGCAACCTGTATGTGGCGTCAGAAATGAAAGCGCTGGTGCCGGTGTGCCGCACCATTAAAGAGTTCCCGGCGGGGAGCTATCTGTGGAGCAAAGACGGTGAAATCCGTCAGTACTATCAGCGTGACTGGTTCGATTTTGACGCGGTAAAAGATAACGTTACCGACAAAAACGAACTGCGTCAGGCGCTGGAAGATTCCGTCAAAAGCCACCTGATGTCAGACGTGCCTTACGGCGTGCTGCTCTCTGGCGGCCTGGACTCTTCCGTTATCTCAGCGATCACCAAAAAATTCGCCGCCCGTCGTGTCGAAGATGACGAACGTTCTGAAGCCTGGTGGCCGCAACTCCACTCCTTCGCCGTCGGTCTGGAAGGCTCTCCGGATCTGAAAGCCGCGCAGGAAGTGGCGAACCATCTGGGGACCGTACACCATGAGATTCACTTTACGGTACAGGAAGGGCTGGACGCGATCCGCGACGTGATTTATCACATCGAAACCTACGATGTCACCACCATTCGCGCCTCCACGCCGATGTACTTAATGTCGCGTAAGATCAAGGCGATGGGCATCAAAATGGTGCTGTCTGGCGAAGGGTCGGATGAAGTGTTCGGCGGCTATCTCTATTTCCATAAGGCGCCAGACGCCAAAGAACTGCACGAAGAGACCGTACGCAAACTCCAGGCGCTGCACATGTTCGACTGCGCCCGCGCCAACAAGGCGATGTCGGCCTGGGGGGTGGAAGCACGCGTCCCGTTCCTGGATAAAAAATTCCTCGACGTGGCGATGCGCATCAACCCGGAAGATAAAATGTGCGGCAACGGCAAGATGGAAAAACATATCCTTCGCGAATGTTTTGAATCCTATCTGCCGGCAAGCGTCGCATGGCGTCAGAAAGAGCAGTTCTCCGACGGTGTGGGTTACAGTTGGATCGACACCCTGAAAGAGGTGGCCGCTAAGCAAGTTTCCGATCAGCAACTGGAAACCGCCCGCTTCCGCTTCCCGTACAACACGCCGTCCTCAAAAGAAGCGTATCTGTACCGCGAGATCTTCGAAGAGTTGTTCCCGGTACCAAGCGCCGCAGAATGTGTACCGGGTGGCCCTTCCGTCGCCTGCTCTTCTGCTAAGGCGATCGAATGGGACGAAGCGTTCAAAACCATGAACGATCCATCCGGTCGCGCAGTGGGTGTTCACCAGTCCGCTTATCAATAAGCCACGCTGATGAAAAAGGGCCTTTCGGGGCCCTTTTTTGATCCTGAAAAACGGTTCAGAAAGCGATTAATAACCAATAATTGCCGAATATTGCGCCACGCTGTTCGCAACCTAACCAAACAGTCACATTCCGGGCGTTTTCGATGAAAAAGGGGTTGACGCTTCAAGGCTCAATACGCATAATGCGCCCCGCAACGCCGATAAGGTAAGCGCGAAAAAAGAGGGCTACGTAGCTCAGTTGGTTAGAGCACATCACTCATAATGATGGGGTCACAGGTTCGAATCCCGTCGTAGCCACCATCTTTTTTGCGGGAGTGGCGAAATTGGTAGACGCACCAGATTTAGGTTCTGGCGCCGCAAGGTGTGCGAGTTCAAGTCTCGCCTCCCGCACCATTCCCATAAAAGCGTTGCACGGATGGGGTATCGCCAAGCGGTAAGGCACCGGTTTTTGATACCGGCATTCCCTGGTTCGAATCCAGGTACCCCAGCCATTTTTCTTCGAGTTTGCGGATTACCGCGACGGTCATTGGGGTATCGCCAAGCGGTAAGGCACCGGTTTTTGATACCGGCATTCCCTGGTTCGAATCCAGGTACCCCAGCCATCGAAGAAACACCCTGGCTACGTAGCTCAGTTGGTTAGAGCACATCACTCATAATGATGGGGTCACAGGTTCGAATCCCGTCGTAGCCACCATATTCAGAACACGTTAGTTTCTTTAAACGGGTTCAAAAACAATTTGTTGGGGTATCGCCAAGCGGTAAGGCACCGGATTCTGATTCCGGCATTCCGAGGTTCGAATCCTCGTACCCCAGCCAAATTTCAAGATGTCCTGCACTATTGGATATCTCCAGGCTGTAAAGCACCGGGCTGAGTCCGGCGCGAGATAACCGACATACGATTGGGGTATCGCCAAGCGGTAAGGCACCGGATTCTGATTCCGGCATTCCGAGGTTCGAATCCTCGTACCCCAGCCACATCAGAAAAGCTCGCTTCGGCGAGCTTTTTGCTTTTCTACTAGTGACCAACGAACAGGCCTGATAAGCGTACCGCCATCAGGCCTTTATCAACGCTACAGCCCTAACGCGTATTTCAGCGCCTGACGTTTTAACACGCCAGCGCGTTCAGCCGCCATTAGTCCAAGGTTACGAATAATTCGCAGCGGCTGCAGATCATTACTGAATCCGGCGTAGAACAGATCCATCCCGCTTTGCATGATGAAGTTATCCGCCATGCGCCGGGTCTGGTAACGTTTCAGAACCGGCTGACTCGCCCAGGCCTCGCCATAACTGCGGGCATTCACCAGCACATCAATCAGCGCATCCACGTCGCGATAGCCCAGGTTTACCCCCTGCCCGGCCAGCGGATGAATGGTGTGCGCCGCATCACCAACCAGCGCCAACCCCGGCTGCACATATTGCAGGGCATGACGGCGCGTCAGCGGAAACGCACCTGCCGCGACGGGCATCACCTGTCCCAGACGCGCCGGGAAATGCTTCGCGATCTCCGTCTGAAGCTGCGACATACTTAGCCCCTGCAACTGACGGATCCGCGCCGGTGAGTCATACCACACCAGCGATGCCCAGTTATCGAACAGCGGCAGAAACGCGCGCGGCCCCTCCGGCGTAAACTGCTGCCAGGTGCTGTCACCAGGGTCATTCTCGCACTGAACGGTAATCAGCATACAGGATTGCGCATACTGCCAGGCGTGAATGCCAATGCCGGCCATCTGCCGCACCTGCGAATTTGCGCCATCCGCGCCAATCACCAGTTTTGCGGTGATTCGCTCGCCACCGGCCAGTTCCAGCTCATGACGTTCGTTATGGCGATGCAGCGCAATCAGCGAAGCCGGAACCCGCAGCGTCACTTTCGGATGCGCTTCCAGCGCCTGCCAGAGCGCCTGTTGCAGAACGTTGTTTTCAACCATATACCCAAGTAGCGGCAGCTTCAGTTCGCTGGCGTCAAACACCACATGTGCGTTTTCCCACTCCCAGGTTTCCAGTCGACGATAGGGATGACTGCGCATCCCCTGCACGGCATCCCAGACGCCAAGTCCCTTCAGCAGTGAAACCGAGGCGGCGCTGATCGCCGAAATACGCACGTCCGGCTGGCTGTGTGCAACAAACGGCGCAGGCGCGGCGTGTTCAATCACCGTTACTGTGAAGCCGTGTTGTGCCAGTCCCAGCGCCAGTGCGCCACCGACCATTCCCCCGCCGACAATGGCAATTTCCGTTGGTTGATTTGTCATGGTCAATCATCCTGTTGCATGAATAAGACAAGTTTACAGGATTTTTTACCCCTTGAGGCTGATAACGGTCATACTGGTCACCAGGGCAGCAAAGCATTACACTATGCGCCCTGCAATTCAGCCACTATTTCGCAAGAGCAAGTCGATGACCAAAAAACTCCATATTAAAACCTGGGGCTGTCAGATGAACGAATACGATTCATCGAAGATGGCCGATCTGCTGGATGCCACTCACGGGTATCAACTGACCGATGTGGCGGAAGAAGCGGATGTGCTGCTGCTGAATACCTGCTCAATCCGCGAGAAGGCTCAGGAAAAAGTCTTCCATCAGTTGGGCCGCTGGAAGCTCTTGAAAGAGAAAAATCCCGATCTGATCATCGGCGTCGGCGGGTGTGTGGCGTCTCAGGAAGGCGATCATATCCGCCAACGCGCGCATTATGTCGACATTATCTTCGGGCCGCAAACGCTGCATCGCCTGCCGGAAATGATTAACTCCGTTCGCGGCAACCGTAGTCCGGTTGTTGATATTAGCTTCCCGGAGATCGAGAAGTTTGACCGCCTGCCAGAACCGCGTGCGGAAGGTCCGACCGCGTTTGTCTCTATTATGGAAGGCTGCAACAAATATTGTACTTACTGCGTGGTGCCTTACACCCGCGGTGAGGAAGTCAGCCGTCCGTCTGATGACATTCTGTTTGAAATCGCCCAGCTTGCCGCTCAAGGCGTCCGTGAAGTCAATCTGCTTGGCCAGAACGTCAACGCCTGGCGCGGACAAAACTACGACGGTACCACCGGTTCGTTCGCCGACCTGCTGCGTCTGGTTGCCGCCATTGACGGTATCGATCGCATCCGCTTCACCACCAGCCATCCGATCGAGTTCACCGACGACATTATCGATGTCTATCGCGACACGCCGGAACTGGTGAGCTTCCTGCACCTGCCGGTACAGAGCGGTTCGGATCGCGTACTGAATCTGATGGGACGTACCCACACGGCGCTGGAATATAAAGCGATCATTCGCAAGTTGCGTGCGGCACGTCCGGACATTCAGATAAGCTCCGACTTCATCGTCGGCTTCCCAGGTGAAACCACCCAGGACTTCGAGCAGACCATGAAGCTGATTGCTGACGTTAATTTCGACATGAGCTACAGCTTCATCTTCTCTGCACGTCCGGGAACGCCAGCCGCCGATATGGTCGATGATGTGCCGGAAGAAGAGAAGAAACAGCGTCTGTATATTCTTCAGGATCGCATTAACCAGCAGGCAATGGCCTGGAGCCGTCGTATGCTCGGCACCGTTCAGCGTATTCTGGTAGAAGGAACGTCGCGTAAGAGCATCATGGAATTGTCTGGTCGTACCGAAAATAACCGCGTGGTGAACTTCGAAGGCACGCCGGAGATGATTGGTAAATTTGTCGATGTGGAAATTACCGATGTCTGGACCAACTCACTGCGCGGGAAAGTGGTGCGTACCGAAGACGAAATGGGTCTGCGCATTGCAGAAACCCCGGAATCGGTGATTGCGCGAACCCGTAAAGAGAACGAGATTGGCGTCGGGTTCTGGCAGCCTTAATTCTGCTGAAAACGTCAAAATGCCCGATAACGCTGCGCTTATCGGGCCTACAAAGCACGACGCTTCACAGGCCCGATAAGGCTCTTGTATTTCCTCTCTGCGCCCCCATCTTTATTCCAGTGCTTGCGCCTTTCACCCGTGGCGTGAATAATTTCCTGACAGGCCGGTGAATGTTCGCCTTCCGGCTCCCTATGCATAAGAGGAACAGTTTGAACACAGACACTCGCGAAATTACCCTTGAGCCCGCAGACAACGCCCGCCTGCTGAGCCTTTGCGGCCCGTTTGACGACAACATCAAACAGCTGGAACGCCGTCTCGGCATCGAGATTAACCGCCGTGACAACCATTTTAAACTGACCGGTCGCCCGATTTGCGTCACCGCTGCGGCAGATATCCTGCGCAGCCTGTATGTGGATACTGCGCCGATGCGCGGCCAGACGCAGGATATCGAACCGGAACAAATCCACCTTGCGATTAAAGAAGCGCGTGTGCTTGAGCAGAGCGCTGAGAGCGTTCCCGAGTACGGCAAAGCGGTCAATATCAAAACCAAGCGTGGTGTGATTAAACCGCGTACACATAATCAGGCGCAGTACATCGCCAACATTCTCGACCATGACATCACCTTCGGCGTCGGTCCTGCCGGTACAGGGAAAACCTACCTCGCCGTTGCCGCTGCCGTGGATGCCCTTGAGCGCCAGGAGATCCGCCGTATTCTACTGACCCGTCCGGCGGTTGAAGCCGGGGAAAAACTGGGCTTCCTGCCAGGCGATTTGAGCCAGAAGGTCGACCCGTATCTGCGCCCGCTGTATGACGCCCTGTTCGAAATGCTCGGCTTCGAGAAAGTTGAAAAGCTGATTGAGCGCAACGTGATTGAAGTGGCTCCGCTGGCCTATATGCGCGGACGTACACTGAACGATGCCTTTATCATTCTTGATGAAAGTCAGAACACCACTATCGAACAGATGAAGATGTTCCTGACCCGTATCGGCTTTAACTCGAAGGCGGTGATTACCGGCGACGTCACACAGATTGACCTGCCGCGCAACATCAAATCGGGTCTGCGCCATGCCGTTGAGGTGCTGGCAGAGGTCGACGAGATCAGCTTTAACTTCTTCCACAGCGAAGACGTCGTGCGCCACCCGGTGGTAGCCCGTATCGTTAACGCCTATGAAGCCTGGGAAGAAGCCGAACAAAAACGTAAAGCCGAGCTGGCTGCCGAGCGCAAGCGTGAAGCTCAGGAACAACAGGAACAGAAATGAGTCAGGTGATCCTTGATTTGCAACTGGCGTGTGAGAACAACAGCGGTTTGCCGGAAGAGAGCCAGTTTCAGGCCTGGTTGAATGCGGTTATCCCGCAATTTCAGGAAGAATCAGAAGTGACGATTCGCCTGGTGGACGAGGCCGAAAGCCACGACCTCAATCTGACCTATCGTGGGAAAGATAAGCCGACCAACGTGCTCTCTTTTCCGTTTGAAGCGCCGCCAGGGATTGAAATGCCGCTGCTCGGTGATTTGATCATCTGCCGTCAGGTAGTTGAACAGGAAGCCCAGGATCAAGGTAAGCCGCTGGATGCCCACTGGGCGCACATGGTCGTCCACGGCAGCCTGCATTTGCTGGGTTACGATCATATCGAAGACGACGAGGCAGAAGAGATGGAATCCCTCGAGACAGAGATTATGCTTGCTCTGGGCTATGAGGATCCGTACATTGCCGAGAAGGAATAAGCGACCGGGCGAATGCCCGGTGGTTTCTGGTGATGCCATGCGCTGAGTTTGCGCGCATTGAGCAAGAGATTAACTAACAAGAGAACCCATACGACGCCATGAGCGACGACAATTCACACAGTAGTGACACGTTAAACAGCAAGAAGGGATTTTTCTCCCTGTTACTGAGCCAACTTTTCCACGGTGAACCGAAAAACCGTGATGAATTGCTGGCGCTGATCCGTGATTCCGGGCAGAACGACCTTATCGATGAAGATACGCGCGATATGCTCGAAGGGGTGATGGACATTGCGGACCAGCGCGTTCGCGACATCATGATTCCCCGCTCCCAGATGATTACCCTGAAACGCAACCAGACGCTGGACGAATGCCTCGATGTCATCATCGAGTCCGCCCACTCGCGTTTTCCGGTGATCAGCGAAGACAAAGATCACATTGAAGGGATTCTGATGGCCAAGGACTTGCTGCCGTTTATGCGCAGCGATGCCGAAGCCTTCAGCATGGAGAAAGTGTTACGCCAGGCCGTTGTCGTCCCGGAGAGCAAACGCGTTGACCGTATGCTCAAAGAGTTTCGCTCTCAGCGTTACCATATGGCTATCGTCATCGACGAATTCGGCGGTGTCTCTGGTCTGGTCACCATTGAAGATATCCTCGAACTGATCGTCGGTGAAATCGAAGATGAATACGACGAAGAAGATGATATCGACTTCCGTCAGCTCAGTCGCCATACCTGGACCATTCGCGCGCTCGCGCCGATCGAAGACTTCAATGATGCCTTCGGCACCAGCTTTAGCGACGAAGAAGTCGATACCATTGGGGGTCTGGTGATGCAGGCGTTTGGTCACCTGCCCGCACGGGGTGAAACCATTGATATCGATGGTTACCAGTTCAAAGTGGCTATGGCCGACAGCCGTCGTATTATTCAGGTTCACGTCAGAATTCCGGATGACTCCCCCCAGCCAAAACTGGACGAATAACACCGAACGGGAAGAAGAACTCAATGGCTTTTGCCTCATTACTTGAACGCCAGCGCATTCGCCTGCTGCTGGCGTTATTATTCGGTGCCTGCGGTACGCTGGCTTTTTCTCCTTATGACATCTGGCCCGCTGCGATTGTGTCGCTGATGGGCTTGCAGGCACTCACCCTGAATCGTCGCCCGCGTCAGTCAGCTGCTATCGGCTATTTCTGGGGACTGGGACTCTTCGGTACAGGTATCAACTGGGTTTACGTCAGCATCGCGCAGTTTGGCGGGATGCCAGGCCCGGTGAACGTCTTCCTTGTGGTGCTGCTCGCGGCATACCTTTCACTGTATACCGGACTGTTTGCTGGCGTACTTGCGCGTCTGTGGCCAAAAACCAGCTGGCTGCGGGTTGCCATTGCCGCACCGGTGGTCTGGCAGCTAACGGAATTTCTGCGTGGCTGGGTGCTGACCGGATTTCCGTGGCTGCAGTTCGGCTACAGTCAGATCGACGGTCCGCTGAAAGGGCTGGCACCGGTCATGGGTGTCGAAGCCATAAACTTCCTGTTGATGATGGTCAGCGGATTGCTGGTTCTCTCGCTGGTCAGCCGTAACTGGCGTCCGCTGGTGGTCGCCATCGTTCTTTTCGCGCTCCCTTTCCCACTGCGCTATATCCAGTGGTTCACCCTGGAGCCGGAAAGAACAACCCGCGTGTCGCTGGTTCAGGGCAATATCCCGCAGTCGTTGAAATGGGACGAAGGCCAGTTGATGAATACGCTCAAGATCTATCTGGATGCGACGCAGCCCGAAATGGGGAAATCGCAGCTGATCATCTGGCCGGAATCCGCCATTCCGGATCTGGAAATCAACCAGCAGCGCTTTCTGGGCATGCTGGATGACCTGTTGCGTTCGAAGAACAGCTCGCTGATTACCGGTATTGTCGATGCGCGACTGAACAAGCAGAACCGTTACGACACCTACAACACCATCATCACGTTGGGGAAAGACAATCCTTACCGTTATGACTCCACCAACCGCTACAACAAAAACCATCTGGTGCCGTTTGGTGAGTTTGTGCCGCTGGAATCCATTCTTCGCCCCTTAGCGCCGTTCTTTGACCTGCCGATGTCCTCGTTCAGCCGTGGCCCGTACATTCAGCCGCAGCTGCATGCGCACGGTTTAGCACTGACCGCCGCGATTTGCTACGAGATCATTTTGGGTGAACAGGTACGCGATAACTTCCGCCCGGACACGGACTTTCTGCTAACCATCTCCAACGATGCGTGGTTTGGTAAGTCGATTGGTCCTTGGCAGCATTTCCAGATGGCGCGGATGCGCTCGCTGGAGCTGGCACGCCCCCTGCTGCGCAGTACTAACAACGGTATTACAGCGGTGATTGGTCCGCAGGGCGAGATTCAGGCGATGATCCCGCAATTTACGCGCCAGGTGTTAACCGCCGATGTAACGCCAACAACAGGCTTAACGCCATATGCTCGCACTGGCAACTGGCCGCTGTGGTTCCTGACCGCGCTGTTCGGTTTTGCCGCCGTGTTAATGAGTTTGCGTCAACGTCGTAAATAATCGATTTCTCCCTGCATCAGGCCGGATAACCGCGCTTACGCGTCTTATCCGGCCTACCATTCTCCATCCTCTTCTTCCATTCTGGCACGCCTATTGCTTTGTTAACAAAGGCAAACCTGTTTTTGGCGTTCAGCGCAACGTCGTCGCACTAAAGCAGTTCACCAGTAGCACCGAAACGGTGCAACGAGGGATTTTTGCCTCTAAACGGTGCGGCGCACTTCGCAAAAATAAACAATAACGCAGCAATATCTTTACATTAAGCCAGACTAAATGTTAACAAACAGGTAAAACACTGCACGCTTAAGTTGCAGGTGATAACAACACAGACACTCACAATAGGTATCACTGCGTCGACGGCGCAGACGATAAGGAGTTGGATATGCAATTACGTAAGCTAGCCGCAGCAATGCTGGTAATGGGAATGTCAGCCGGTCTGGTACATGCGGAAGATGCGGCCCCTGCCGCAGGCGGCACGCTGGACAAGATCGCCAAAAACGGCGTTATCGTCGTCGGTCACCGTGAATCCTCCGTGCCGTTCTCTTATTACGACAATCAGCAGAAAGTGGTGGGTTATTCTCAGGATTACTCCAACGCCATCGTTGAAGCCGTGAAGAAGAAGCTGAACAAGCCCGATCTGCAGGTGAAGCTGATCCCGATTACGTCGCAGAACCGTATTCCGCTGCTGCAAAACGGCACTTTCGACTTTGAGTGCGGGTCCACCACCAACAACCTTGAGCGCCAGAAACAGGCCGCTTTCTCTGACACCATCTTTGTCGTCGGCACCCGTCTGCTGGCGAAAAAAGGCGGCGACATTAAAGACTTCCCGGACCTGAAAGGCAAAGCGGTTGTTGTCACCTCAGGTACCACCTCTGAAATTCTGCTGCACAAGCTGAACGACGAGCAAAAAATGGATATGCGTATCATCAGCGCTAAAGACCACGGTGACTCTTTCCGTACCCTGGAAAGCGGTCGCGCCGTTGCCTTTATGATGGATGATGCCCTGCTGGCCGGTGAACGCGCGAAGGCGAAGAAACCGGACAACTGGGAAATCGTCGGCAAACCACAGTCTCAGGAAGCTTACGGCTGCATGCTGCGTAAGAACGATCCTGAGTTCAAAAAGCTGATGGATGACACCATCGCCCAGGCGCAGACTTCAGGCGAAGCCGCGAAATGGTTTGATAAGTGGTTCAAAAATCCGATCCCACCGAAAAACCTGAACATGAACTTCGAACTGTCGGACGAAATGCAAGCGCTGTTCAAAGAACCGAATGATAAAGCACTTAACTAACTAGAACGAAATGGGGCGGGAACTCCTTGCCCTCTCGATTGCTATGCAGCACGGACAGACTATATGCCTGATGGTCGTTCCCCATCAGGCCTGAAAACCGAAGTACGCTGGATAACAATCTTCGAGGGTAGCGCTGCTACCCTTATTTTTTCGGAGTAGATGTATGTCAATAGACTGGAACTGGGGCATTTTTTTACAACAGGCCCCATTCGGCAACACCACCTATCTCGGCTGGCTCTGGAGCGGTTTCCAGGTTACCGTCGCACTTTCCATCACCGCCTGGATCATTGCCTTCCTGGTCGGTTCTTTATTTGGCATTTTACGCACCGTCCCGAATCGCTTCTTTTCCGGGATCGGCACCCTGTATGTAGAACTGTTCCGTAACGTACCGCTGATCGTCCAGTTCTTCACCTGGTATCTGGTGGTGCCTGAACTGCTGCCAGAAGATCTTGGCATGTGGTTTAAGGCAGAACTGGATCCCAATATTCAGTTCTTCGTTTCGTCCATGCTCTGTCTGGGGCTGTTTACCGCCGCGCGCGTTTGCGAACAGGTTCGTGCCGCCATTCAGTCACTGCCACGCGGTCAAAAAAACGCAGCGCTGGCGATGGGACTGACCCTGCCGCAGGCCTACCGCTACGTGTTGTTGCCTAACGCCTATCGCGTGATCGTCCCGCCGATGACCTCTGAGATGATGAACCTGGTGAAAAACTCCGCCATCGCCTCGACCATCGGTCTGGTCGATATGGCCGCGCAGGCCGGGAAGCTGCTCGATTACTCGGCGCATGCCTGGGAGTCATTTACCGCCATTACCCTGGCGTACGTGTTGATTAATGCCTTCATCATGCTGGTGATGAGTCTGGTGGAACGTAAAATCCGCCTGCCTGGCAATCTGGGAGGCAAATAATGTACGAATTCGACTGGAGTTCAATTGTCCCTTCCCTGCCCTATCTGCTGGATGGGCTGCTCATTACGCTGAAAATTACCGTCACCGCGGTGATTATCGGTATTGTCTGGGGCACTATTCTCGCCGTTATGCGTCTTTCCAGTTTTGCACCTGTCGCCTGGTTTGCTAAAGCGTACGTTAACGTCTTCCGCTCCATCCCGCTGGTGATGGTACTGTTGTGGTTCTATCTGATTGTGCCGGGGCTATTACAGGATGTACTGGGGCTGTCACCGAAAACCGATATTCGCCTGATTTCGGCAATGGTCGCATTTTCGATGTTTGAAGCCGCCTATTACTCCGAAATTATCCGTGCGGGCATCCAGAGTATTTCCCGCGGACAGTCAAGTGCGGCGCTGGCGTTGGGGATGACCCACTGGCAGTCAATGAAGCTCATCATTTTGCCGCAGGCGTTTCGCGCGATGGTACCGCTGCTGCTGACGCAGGGCATCGTCCTGTTCCAGGATACGTCTCTGGTGTACGTCTTAAGTCTCGCGGATTTCTTCCGCACTGCGTCTACGATTGGCGAGCGTGATGGTACACAGGTCGAAATGATCCTGTTTGCCGGTGCCGTTTACTTTGTTATCAGCCTGAGCGCATCGTTGTTGGTCAGCTATTTGAAGAAAAGGACAGTTTAATGATTACCCTGAAAAATGTTTCTAAATGGTATGGTCACTTTCAGGTGCTGACCGACTGCTCCACGGAAGTGAAAAAAGGCGAAGTGGTGGTCGTCTGCGGCCCGTCAGGTTCCGGAAAGTCGACGCTGATCAAAACCGTTAACGGCCTGGAGCCGGTGCAAAAAGGTGAAATCACCGTGAACGGTATTATGGTCAACGACAAAAAAACCGATCTGGCGAAGTTACGCTCACGCGTCGGGATGGTGTTCCAGCACTTTGAGCTGTTCCCGCATCTGTCGATTATTGAAAACCTGACCCTGGCGCAGGTAAAAGTGCTTAAGCGTGATAAAGCCCCGGCGCGTGAAAAAGCGCAGAAGTTGCTGGAACGCGTGGGCCTTGCCGCGCATGCCAATAAATATCCAGCGCAGCTCTCCGGCGGCCAGCAGCAGCGTGTGGCGATTGCCCGCGCGCTGTGTATGGATCCTATCGCCATGCTGTTCGATGAACCCACTTCGGCGCTTGATCCAGAGATGATCAACGAAGTACTGGACGTTATGGTTGAACTGGCCAACGAAGGGATGACCATGATGGTGGTGACCCATGAAATGGGCTTTGCCCGCAAAGTGGCGAATCGGGTGATCTTTATGGACGAAGGGAAAATCGTTGAGGACTCACCGAAAGAAGAGTTCTTCGCTAACCCGAAATCCGAACGCGCAAAAGACTTCCTCGCCAAAATCCTGCATTAATCTTTTCGGCGCGCATGTCAGAGTGCGCGCCATCTCACGCTTTCTTGCCTCGCTCCTCGAATCATTTTCACCCCAGCGTTACCCTTGCCACAATGTAGCATTCATAAGGAGCAACAATGGCACTGCCAATAATCATAGATTGCGACCCGGGTCATGATGACGCGATCGCACTGGTTCTCGCCCTCGCCTCACCGGAACTTGACGTTAAAGCCATCACCTCATCCGCAGGAAACCAGACACCCGATAAAACGCTACGCAACGTATTGCGAATGTTAACGTTGCTGAACCGCACGGACATTCCAGTGGCGGGCGGCGCGCCCAAGCCCCTGATGCGTGAATTGATCATTGCCGATAACGTCCACGGTGAAAGCGGACTGGATGGCCCGGCGCTACCGGAACCCGCCTTTGCGCCGCAGCCATGCACCGCCGTTGAGCTGATGGCAAAGACGTTGCGCGAGAGCACACAACCGGTCACCCTTGTCTCAACCGGGCCGCAAACCAACGTCGCACTGTTGCTGAACAGCCATCCTGAACTGCGTGACAAAATCGCCCGTATCGTGATCATGGGCGGCGCGATGGGGTTGGGCAACTGGACGCCTGCCGCCGAATTCAATATCTATGTCGACCCTGAAGCCGCAGAAATCGTCTTCCAGTCGGGGATTCCGGTGGTGATGGCCGGTCTGGACGTCACGCATAATGCACAAATTCATGTCGCAGATACCGAACGCTTCCGCGCCATTGGTAACCCGGTTTCCACGATCGTTGCTGAACTACTCGACTTCTTCCTCGAGTATCATAAAGACGAGAAATGGGGATTTACCGGCGCACCGCTGCACGACCCGTGCACCATCGCCTGGCTGTTGAAACCCGAACTGTTTACCACCGTTGAACGCTGGGTTGGGGTGGAAACTCAGGGGAAATACACTCAGGGGATGACCGTGGTGGACTATTACTTCCTGACGGGCAATAAACCGAATGCCACCGTGATGGTGGATGTCGATCGTCAGGGATTTGTAGACCTGCTGGCAGAACGGCTACAGTTTTACGCATGACCAATGCCGGACGGTGCTGACGCTTATTCGGCCTACGTAATGAGTCACCGTAGGCCTGATAAGATGCGTCAACCTCGGCATCAGACTAGATTACGGTTCAAACGGACGACGCTGAAACTGGTCGTGTCCACATTTTGGGCACAATGGCAACACATCCGGCGTATACACCGCCAAGTGAAAATGACACTTTTCACAGACCAGATTGCCCAGGCCCACCACTTCGCCGCTGTGATATACCCCGTGATGACTTAGATCCTGAAACACTTCACGCCATTCGAGCTGCGTTTTGTCGGTGATATCCGCCAGTTCCTGCCACAGGCTCTCTTTGATTACCCGCATAAAGACGCTGTCGGACTCCTCTTCCAGACTCTCTTCGTAGCTGATGGCAAACTCTTCCAGGTCACGTCTGACAGCGCGCGTCAGTTCGTCCACTTCGGTTCGCGTTAACTCCCCGGCTTGCAAAACCTGCTGCCGCGCCTGTTCCACCAGCGCATCGATATCACGCTCGCCATTGCGCAGACGTTCACTTAATGACGCCACCAGTTCACGGTAGTATTGAGCAACCTTGTTCATCGTTTCGCCTCCTGGGTCGTTAACTGTCTATAATAATAGACGTTATTTGGGTTACGCTTTGCAAGACTGTCCACAGAGTGTGTAAATTCGTGCAAGGATTATCGTGGCGTGAATTCGAACCTGAATGCGCGAAAGGCTGTTTTGACGCGGGCGTTTGGGCTATGCTATGCGGATCTGAAACACCACATCGAAGCTACGTTTGTAGCTGTATTGAAAACAGGACCACTGGCTGCCATGCAAGAGCAATACCGCCCGGAAGAGATAGAATCCAAAGTACAGCTTCACTGGGATGAGAAGCGCACATTTGAAGTTACCGAAGACGAGAGCAAAGAGAAGTATTACTGCCTGTCTATGCTTCCCTATCCTTCTGGTCGACTACACATGGGCCACGTACGTAACTACACCATCGGTGACGTGATCGCCCGTTATCAGCGCATGCTGGGCAAAAACGTGCTGCAGCCTATCGGCTGGGACGCATTCGGCCTGCCTGCAGAAGGCGCGGCGGTAAAAAACAACACCGCGCCGGCACCGTGGACCTACGATAATATCGCCTACATGAAGAACCAGCTCAAAATGCTGGGCTTTGGCTATGACTGGAGCCGCGAGCTGGCGACCTGTACCCCGGAATACTATCGCTGGGAGCAGAAATTCTTCACCGAACTGTACAAAAAAGGTCTGGTCTACAAAAAGACCTCTGCGGTCAACTGGTGCCCGAACGATCAGACCGTACTGGCGAACGAACAGGTTATCGACGGCTGCTGCTGGCGCTGCGACACCAAAGTTGAGCGTAAAGAGATCCCACAGTGGTTTATTAAAATCACCGCCTATGCCGATGAACTGCTCAACGATCTGGATAAACTGGATCACTGGCCTGACACCGTGAAAACGATGCAGCGCAACTGGATTGGTCGTTCTGAAGGCGTGGAAATCACCTTCAACGTGAACGATTATGACAACACGCTGACCGTTTACACCACCCGCCCGGACACCTTTATGGGCGCCACCTATCTGGCGGTTGCCGCTGGTCACCCGCTGGCGCAGAAAGCGGCAGAGAACAACCCTGAACTGGCAGCCTTTATCGACGAATGCCGTAACACCAAAGTGGCCGAAGCTGACATGGCGACCATGGAGAAAAAAGGCGTCGATACCGGCTTTAAGGCGGTTCACCCGCTGACTGGCGAAGCAATCCCGGTCTGGGCGGCTAACTTTGTGCTGATGGAATACGGCACTGGCGCGGTCATGGCCGTACCGGGTCACGATCAGCGCGACTACGAATTTGCCACCAAATACGGCTTAACCATTAAACCGGTTATCCTGGCAGCCGATGGTTCAGAGCCGGATCTTTCCGAACAGGCGATGACCGATAAGGGCGTTCTGTTTAACTCTGGCGAATTTGACGGTCTGGCCTTCGACGCGGCCTTCAACGCCATTGCCGATAAGCTGGCCGCCAAAGGCGTGGGCGAGCGTAAGATCAACTACCGTCTGCGCGACTGGGGCGTTTCCCGTCAGCGTTACTGGGGTGCGCCGATCCCGATGGTCACGCTGGAAGACGGCACCGTGCTGCCAACGCCGGAAGATCAATTGCCGGTGATCCTGCCGGAAGATGTCGTGATGGACGGCATCACCAGCCCGATCAAAGCCGATCCTGAATGGGCAAAAACCACCGTTAATGGCCAGCCTGCACTGCGCGAAACTGACACTTTCGACACCTTTATGGAGTCATCCTGGTACTATGCGCGCTACACCTGTCCGCAGTATCAGGAAGGGATGCTGGATTCCAAAGCAGCAAACTACTGGCTGCCGGTAGATATTTACATTGGCGGTATCGAACATGCCATCATGCACCTGCTCTACTTCCGCTTCTTCCACAAACTGATGCGCGATGCCGGCATGGTGAACTCTGACGAACCGGCGAAACAGTTGCTGTGTCAGGGGATGGTACTGGCGGATGCGTTCTACTATGTGGGCGAAAACGGCGAGCGTAACTGGGTTTCTCCGGTGGATGCGATCGTTGAACGCGACGAGAAAGGCCGTATCGTGAAGGCGAAAGACGCGGCGGGCCATGAGCTGGTGTATACCGGCATGAGCAAAATGTCCAAGTCGAAAAACAACGGTATCGACCCGCAGGTAATGGTTGAACGTTACGGCGCAGATACCGTGCGTCTATTTATGATGTTCGCCTCTCCGGCTGATATGACGCTGGAATGGCAGGAGTCCGGCGTGGAAGGCGCTAACCGCTTCCTGAAACGTGTCTGGAAACTGGTGTATGAACACACTTCCCGTGGCGATGTTGCGTCGCTGAACGTTGACGTGCTGACAGAAGATCAGAAAGCGCTGCGTCGCGATGTACACAAAACGATCGCTAAAGTGACCGATGATATCGGCCGCCGTCAGACCTTCAACACCGCGATTGCCGCCGTGATGGAGCTGATGAACAAGCTGGCGAAAGCCCCGCAGGATGACGAGCAGGATCGCGCGCTGATGCAGGAAGCGCTGCTGGCGGTAGTCCGGATGCTTAACCCGTTCACCCCACACGTCTGCTTTACGCTGTGGCAGGCGCTGAAAGGCGAAGGCGACATCGACAACGCGCCGTGGCCAGTTGCGGACAATGCTGCAATGGTCGAAGACTCCACGCTGGTCGTGGTTCAGGTTAACGGCAAGGTGCGCGGTAAAATCACCGTTCCGGTGAATGCGACAGAAGAGCAGGTTCGTGAACGTGCTGGCCAGGAACATCTGGTCGCTAAATATCTTGATGGCGTTACCGTGCGTAAAGTGATTTACGTACCGGGTAAACTCCTCAATCTGGTCGTTGGCTAAGCGCGGGAGGAAGCGTGCGATATCTGGCAACATTGTTGTTATCTCTGGCGGTGTTAACTACCGCCGGATGTGGCTGGCACCTGCGCAATACCACGCAGGTTCCGGACACCATGAAAACCATGATTCTGGACACGGGGGATCCGAACGGTCCGCTAAGCCGTGCGGTGCGTAACCAACTGCGTCTGAACGACGTTGAGCTGCTGGATAAGAGTACGCTGCGTAAAGACGTACCGTCTCTGCGTCTGGGTCGGGTCAGCATTTCGAAAGATACCGCATCTGTCTTCCAGAATGGGCAGACAGCGGAATATCAGATGATTATGACGGTTAATGCGTCAGTATTGATTCCTGGTCACGATATTTATCCTATCAGCGTCCGGGTATTCCGTTCGTTCTTCGACAACCCACAGATGGCGCTGGCGAAGGATAACGAGCAGGATATGATCATCAAAGAAATGTACGACAGAGCGGCGGAGCAATTAATTCGTAAGCTGCCAAGCGTACATGCTGCGGATCGTCTCTCATCGCAAGAAGAGGTTGCCGTTGACGATAAAGAAGCGGCTTCCGCTTCCTCTTCAACGCGTGTCTCCAGCACGCTGGGTAACTGATGATTCGGTTGTACCCTGAACAACTCCGCGCGCAACTCTCTGAAGGGTTGCGCGCGGCGTATCTGCTCCTTGGAAACGACCCATTGTTGTTGCAGGAAGGCCAGGATGTCATCCGTCAGGTTGCGGCAACGCAGGGGTTCGACGAACACCACACGTTTACTCTCGACAACAATACCGACTGGAACGCATTGTTCTCGCAATGCCAGGCGATGAGTCTGTTCGCCAGCCGTCAGACGCTGTTGTTGCTGCTGCCCGAAAACGGTCCGAATGCCGCGATTAATGAACAACTGGCAACGTTGGTTCAGTTGCTGCATGACGATCTGCTGCTGATCGTACGCGGTAACAAGCTCAGCAAAGCCCAGGAAAATGCCGCATGGTTTAAAGCGCTGACCGATCGAAGCGTACAGATCAGTTGTCAGACGCCGGAGCAGGCGCAACTTCCCCGCTGGGTGGCGGCGCGCGCAAAACAAAATAATTTGCAGCTGGACGACGCAGCAAATCAACTGTTGTGCTATTGCTATGAAGGTAACCTGCTGGCGCTGGCGCAGGCGCTGGAACGTTTGTCCTTGTTGTGGCCCGACGGTAAGCTCACCCTGCCTCGCGTCGAGCAGGCCGTTAATGATGCCGCCCACTTCACCCCATTCCATTGGGTGGATGCGCTGATCATGGGCAAAAGTAAGCGCGCACTGCACATTCTTCAGCAGTTACGTCTGGAAGGCAGCGAACCGGTTATTTTGCTGCGAACCCTGCAACGTGAACTGTTGCTGCTAGTTACGCTGAAACGCCAGTCGGCCCATACCCCGCTGCGCACGCTTTTTGATAAGCATCGCGTCTGGCAAAACCGTCGGGGCATGATTGGCGACGCGCTGAACCGACTGAGTCCGGCGCAGTTACGTCAGGCGGTCCAGTTACTGACACGTACGGAAATCACGCTGAAGCAGGACTATGGCCAGTCGGTCTGGGCGGAGCTTGAAGGGCTCTCACTGCTGATTTGCCACAAAGCGCTGGCTGAAGTTTTTATTGATGGCTGATATGAAATCGTTACAGGCACTCTTTGGCGGCACCTTTGATCCGGTGCACTATGGTCACCTCAAACCCGTGGAAACGCTGGCCAATCTGATTGGTTTATCACGGGTCATCGTGATGCCTAATAATGTTCCCCCTCATCGCCCGCAGCCAGAGGCGACGAGTGAACAGCGCAAAACTATGCTTGAACTGGCAATTGCCGACAAGCCGTTGTTTATCCTTGATGAGCGCGAACTAAAGCACGACACCCCTTCCTATACGGCGCAAACGCTAAAGGCCTGGCGTGAAGAGCAAGGTCCAGATGCCCCACTGGCGTTTATCATCGGCCAGGACTCGTTGCTGACCTTCCCGACCTGGCACGACTACGAAACCATTCTCGACAATACCCATCTGATTGTCTGCCGCCGTCCGGGCTATCCGCTTGAAATGGCGCAGGAACAGCATCAGCATTGGCTGGATCAACATCTGACGAATACGCCGGACGATCTGCACCAGCTACCGGCAGGGAAAATTTATCTCGCCGAGACGCCGTGGTTCAATATTTCCGCCACGATCATCCGCGAGCGGCTGGAAAACGGCGAACCGTGTGATGATCTGATGCCGCACGCGGTGCTGGACTATATCAATGAGCATGGACTGTATCGCTAAGTACTTCGGTTAACGCCGCCAGCAGGCGGTTGTTCTCTTCCTGACTGCGTATTGCCACGCGGAAATAGCGTCCATCAAGACCTGGGTAATTGGCGCAACTGCGGATCAGAATATGTCGCGTCAGCAAAGCGCGCTGGAGATCGGTTTCGCAACACAGCAGAAGATAATTCGCCTGACCGGGATAGACCGTTAGTCCCGACAGCGCGCACAGCTGCTGATAAAAACGTCCGCCCTCTTCCCGCAACCACTGCCATGTCGCCTGTTGATACGCGGTATCCTCCAGCACCTGTTCCCCTGCCAGTGCAGCAAAAGCGTTGATCGACCACGGCATCTGGCGCGCCCTCATCGCCGCGACCGCCTGCACATCGCTGTTAAGGAGATATCCCAGCCGCAGTCCCGGGATGGCATAGAATTTTGTCAGTGAACGCAGAACCCAGATATGCGGGTTATCCTTTAACAGCGGAATAAATCCCGCTTCGTCTGCGATAAAATCGATAAATGCTTCATCAAGAATCAGCGCAATATTTAGCGCCTGACAGCGCCCGGCAATCGCCTCGAGTAACGCCCGCTCCGGCAGTAATCCGGTGGGATTGTTAGGCGTGCACAAAAACAGACAGTCCAGTTCTGCCGTTAACGCATCAAGAATCGCCCCGGTCAGTTGCCAGCCATCCTCTTCACGCAGCATGAACGTATCAATGACGCATTCGCTCCACTGCAACGCGCGGCGGTATTCGGCAAATCCCGGCGCGACGATCATCGCTCGCCGCGGTTTCAAACCGTTTACCAGAGTAAAGATCGACTCCGTCTCACCGTTTCCGGCGAGGATCCATTCGACAGGAACCTGATGATGTCGGGCCAGTGCCTGATGCAGGTGGCGGTAATCGACGTCAGGATAGCGCTCGGCTAGGTGTAAATTGTCGACAATGGCGCGTTTTACCGTTTCAGGCATACCCAATGGATTAATATTCGCGCTAAAATCCAGCAACTTCTCGGGCGAGATCCCGAGGAACTCAGCCGCCTCACGGATATTACCGCCGTGGGCGCTTTGGAATAGAGACATCGTGCCGCTCCTGGCAAAAGAGGCTATTTTAGAGAAATTAGCGCGCGCATTCAGGGCGAATATCATGTTTTGCGCGAATACGTATCACGAGGGATAAATGCGACTCTGGTTAGTTCGTCATGGTGAAACCGAGGCTAATGTGGCGGGTTTGTACAGCGGTCATGCCCCCACACCGTTGACCGGGCGCGGCGTGGCGCAGGCGCAAACGCTGAATACATTGCTTCGCCAGGTTCCCTTTAAGCAGGTGCTGTGTAGCGAGCTGGAGCGCGCGCAGCACACGGCGCGCTTAGTGCTTCAGGGACGTGAACTGCCGCTACAGGTGAAGCCTGAGCTCAATGAGATGTTTTTTGGTGACTGGGAGATGCGTCATCACCAGGATCTGGCCCGCGAAGATGCCGAGAACTACGCGGCCTGGTGCAACGACTGGCAAAATGCCGTTCCCACCAATGGGGAAGGATTTCAGGCTTTCGCCCAGCGCGTTGAGCAGGCAATTTCGATCCTTGCTGATTATCAGCACCATGATCATGTGCTGATAGTCAGCCATCAGGGTGTTCTCAGCCTGTTAATCGCCCGGTTGCTTGCCATGCCCGCCGCGGCGATGTGGCATTTTCGCGTTGAGCAAGGCTGCTGGAGTGCTATTGATTTTACTGGCGATTTTGCCACGCTTCGGGTTCTCAACAGCAGAGCGATATGGGCGCCCGGCGAGTAAAATATCGGTTTTTTACTGCCAGCAACGCTCCGCCCATTGACACCCCCGGACAGGCTGCTATTCTCCGCTGCCAGACTTTTCCCACCCTTCAGCGTTTTGCAGAAATTGTTTTACAAAAATGGCGATGCATTCTGTTGCATGGGGTGGGATGATAGCCCACTTTCCAAAGTCGCCCGGTGACATTTGTCCCGAAAAGCCGGTGGGTTCAGGTATACTGACAGGCTTATTAATACTCATTCATGCACCCAGGGGGAAAACTTGCAGGGTAAAGCACTCCAGGATTTTGTTATCGACAAAATTGATGACCTTAAAGGTCAGGACATCATCGCCTTAGACGTTCAGGGCAAATCCAGTATCACCGATTGCATGATCATCTGTACCGGTACTTCCAGCCGTCACGTTATGTCTATTGCTGACCACGTCGTGCAGGAATCTCGCGCTGCGGGAATGCTGCCGCTGGGCGTGGAAGGTGAGAGCGTCGCCGACTGGATCGTCGTTGACCTGGGTGAAGTGATTGTCCACGTTATGCAGGAAGAGAGCCGTCGCCTGTATGAGCTGGAAAAACTCTGGAGTTAATGCGTGAAGCTTCAACTTGTCGCGGTAGGCACGAAAATGCCCGACTGGGTACAAACCGGTTTTACCGAGTACCTGCGGCGTTTTCCCAAAGACATGCCTTTTGAGCTGATCGAAATTCCGGCCGGCAAACGCGGCAAGAACGCGGATATCAAGCGTATTCTCGACAAAGAGGGTGAGCAGATGCTGGCTGCCGCTGGCAAAAATCGCATCGTCACCCTGGATATTCCCGGTAAGCCCTGGGACACGCCGCAACTGGCGACCGAACTGGAACGCTGGAAACTGGACGGTCGTGATGTCAGCCTGTTAATTGGCGGGCCGGAGGGATTATCCCCTGCCTGCAAAGCCGCGGCAGAACAAAGTTGGTCGCTCTCTGCACTCACGCTTCCCCATCCGCTTGTCCGGGTGCTGGTGGCAGAGAGCCTGTATCGGGCGTGGAGCATTACCACTAATCACCCTTATCACCGTGAGTGATCATTGAGCTTGAGTAGACTAAGCAGCGGATGAAATTACAGAATTCTTTTCGCGACTATACGGCTGAGTCCGCGCTATTTGTGCGCCGGGCGCTGGTCGCTTTTTTGGGTATCTTACTGCTCACCGGCGTGCTTATCGCCAATCTGTATAATCTGCAGATCGTCCGTTTTACCGATTACCAGACTCGCTCGAATGAGAACCGGATTAAGCTGGTGCCTATCGCCCCCAGCCGCGGCATTATTTATGACCGTAATGGCATTCCTCTCGCCCTGAACCGCACCATTTATCAGGTCGAAATGATGCCCGAGAAGGTTGATAACGTGCAGCAAACGCTGGATGCCCTGCGCAGCGTTGTCGACCTGACCGATGACGATATTGCCGCCTTCAAGAAAGAGCGCGCACGTTCCCACCGCTTTACCTCTATTCCCGTCAAAACCAACCTCACCGAAGTACAGGTTGCGCGTTTTGCCGTGAACCAGTACCGCTTCCCGGGTGTGGAAGTGAAAGGGTATAAGCGCCGGTTCTACCCATACGGTTCCGCACTTACCCACGTCATTGGCTACGTGTCGAAGATTAACGATAAAGACGTTGAGCGACTGGATAAAGACGGCAAACTGGCCAACTATGCCGCGACGCATGACATCGGGAAACTGGGGATTGAGCGCTACTACGAAGATGTGCTGCACGGTCAAACCGGCTACGAGGAAGTCGAGGTCAACAACCGTGGTCGCGTCATCCGTCAGCTCAAAGAAGTCCCCCCACAGGCCGGACACGACATCTACCTGACGCTGGATCTCAAACTGCAGCAGTATATCGAGACGCTGCTTGCCGGTAGCCGCGCGGCCGTGGTGGTCACCGACCCGCGCACCGGCGGCGTACTGGCCCTGGTTTCAATGCCCAGTTACGACCCGAACCTGTTCGTCGACGGTATCTCCAGTAAAGACTATTCCGGTTTGCTTAACGATCCGAACACGCCGCTGGTCAACCGCGCAACGCAGGGGGTTTATCCACCTGCGTCGACGGTGAAACCGTATGTCGCTGTGTCTGCATTAAGCGCCGGCGTTATCACCCGTAATACCAGCCTGTTTGACCCTGGCTGGTGGCAGTTGCCCGGCTCGGAAAAACGCTACCGTGACTGGAAGAAATGGGGTCACGGACACCTGAACATTACTAAATCACTGGAAGAATCGGCGGATACCTTCTTCTATCAGGTCGCCTATGACATGGGGATCGATCGCCTCTCCGAGTGGATGGGCAAATTCGGTTACGGTCACTATACCGGTATCGACCTGGCGGAAGAGCGTTCCGGCAACATGCCTACCCGCGAATGGAAGCTCAAACGCTTTAAAAAACCCTGGTATCAGGGCGATACCATTCCGGTCGGCATCGGTCAGGGCTACTGGACGGCAACGCCGATTCAGATGAGTAAGGCGCTGATGATCCTGATTAATGACGGCGTCGTGAAGGTGCCTCATCTGCTGATGAGTACCGCAGAAAACGGCAAGAAGGTTCCCTGGGTACAACCGCAGGAGCCACCGGTCGGCGATATTCATTCTGGTTATTGGGAACTGGCGAAAGACGGCATGTATGGCGTCGCCAACCGTGGCAACGGGACCGCGCATAAATATTTTGCCAGCGCGCCATATAAAATTGCCGCTAAATCCGGTACCGCACAGGTCTTTGGCCTGAAAGCCAATGAAACCTATAACGCGCATAAAATTGCCGAGCGTCTGCGTGACCATAAACTGATGACCGCATTTGCACCGTATAACAACCCGCAGGTGGCCGTCGCCATCATCCTGGAAAACGGGGGGGCGGGTCCGGCGGTGGGGACCATTATGCGTCAGATTCTTGACCACATCATGTTGGGCGATAACAACACCGATCTGCCAGCGGAAAACCCGGCGGTTGCAGCGGCGGAGGATCAATAACCATGACGGATAATCCGAACAAAAAAACATTCTGGGATAAAATCCATATTGATCCCACCATGTTACTGATTTTGCTGGCGCTGTTGGTTTACAGCTCACTGGTTATCTGGAGCGCCAGCGGCCAGGACATTGGCATGATGGAGCGTAAAGTCGGTCAGATTACGATGGGGCTGGTGATCATGGTGGTCATGGCCCAGATCCCGCCGCGCGTCTATGAAGGTTGGGCGCCGTATCTCTATATTTTCTGTATTATTCTGCTGGTGGCGGTCGATGCATTCGGGGCAATATCCAAAGGCGCGCAGCGTTGGCTGGATCTCGGCATTGTACGTTTTCAGCCTTCTGAAATCGCCAAAATCGCGGTTCCTCTGATGGTCGCACGCTTTATCAACCGCGACGTCTGTCCGCCGTCCCTGAAGAACACGGCCATTGCGCTGGTGCTGATTTTTATGCCGACGCTGTTGGTGGCGGCACAGCCTGACCTCGGGACCTCGATTCTGGTCGCGCTTTCCGGCCTGTTCGTGCTGTTCCTCTCGGGTCTGAGCTGGCGTTTAATTGGCGTCGCTGTGCTGCTGCTCGCGGCGTTCATTCCGATCCTGTGGTTCTTCCTGATGCACGATTATCAGCGTCAGCGTGTAATGATGTTACTCGACCCGGAAACCGACCCGTTGGGTGCCGGTTACCACATCATTCAGTCTAAAATTGCGATTGGTTCCGGCGGTCTGAGCGGTAAGGGATGGTTACACGGTACCCAGTCGCAACTGGAATTTTTACCCGAACGCCACACCGACTTTATCTTCGCTGTCCTGGCGGAAGAGCTGGGTCTGATTGGGATACTGATCCTGCTGGCGCTGTATATACTGCTGATTATGCGTGGCCTGTGGATCGCCGCCCACGCACAAACCACCTTTGGTCGCGTGATGGCC
This sequence comes from Citrobacter sp. Ca225, assembly GCF_030337175.1. Taxonomy (NCBI): domain Bacteria; kingdom Pseudomonadati; phylum Pseudomonadota; class Gammaproteobacteria; order Enterobacterales; family Enterobacteriaceae; genus Citrobacter; species Citrobacter sp. Ca225. Next base: position 316,967 of record NZ_JAOWCD010000099.1, read on the forward strand.
GGTGGCTTAATGTTGATTTTATTCGTTTATGTCTTCGTTAATATTGGTATGGTGAGTGGGATTCTGCCTGTTGTAGGCGTTCCGCTTCCGTTGGTCAGTTACGGAGGCTCAGCACTGATCGTGTTGATGGCCGGGTTCGGGATTGTCATGTCGATCCACACCCACAGAAAAATGTTATCGAAAAGCGTGTAAGGGGTGCGCAATGCGTAAGCAGTTGCCTGGAGTCTGCGTCGTAGCAGGAATTATGCTGCTCGCGGCATGTACGAGTGATGATGGTCAGCAACAGAACACCGTCGCGCCGCAGCCGGCGGTATGTAATGGGCCCGTCGTTGAAATCAGCGGAGCCGATCCGCGTTTTGAACCTCTCAACCCGAGCGCTAATCAGGATTATCAGCGAGACGGGAAGAGCTACAAGATAGTGCAGGATGTCTCGCGCTTTAGTCAGGCAGGGTTCGCGGCGATCTACGATGCCGAGCCCGGTAGCAATCTGACCGCCTCAGGCGAAGCGTTCGATCCTATGCAGCTCACCGCTGCGCATCCGACGTTACCGATCCCGAGCTATGCGCGGATCACTAACCTCGCCAATGGACGGATGATCGTGGTGCGCATTAACGATCGAGGTCCCTATGGCAACGATCGCGTGATTTCGCTGTCGCGTGCCGCTGCCGACCGTCTGAACACCTCCAATAACACCAAAGTGCGTATCGACCCAATTATTGTCGCACAGGATGGTTCATTGTCTGGTCCGGGTATGGCCTGTACCACCGTGGCCAAACAGACTTATGCCCTGCCCTCACGTCCGGATCTGAGCGGCGGCATGGGCAGCGCCTCCTCCGCACCGGAAGCGATGCAGCCTCAGGGTGACGTTCGCGCCATCAGCAATTCCACCTTGCAAAGTGAAGATAATGCCGGCGCACCGGTTCAGAGTAGTGGGTTCCTGGGTGCCCCGACGACTCTGGCATCAGGTGTACTGGAAGGCAGTGAACCGACGCCAGCGCCACAGCCCGCGGCTGCAGCTCCCGTTAGCGCACCAGTCAGTGCACCGGCAGCAACACCTGCTGCGACGGCTGCGTCTGCCGCCGCTTCCGCCAGCGGCAGTTACGTAGTCCAGGTCGGCGCGGTGAGCGATCAGGGGCGTGCCCAACAATATCAACAGCGCTTAGGCCAGCAGTTTGGCGTACCTGGACGCGTCACGCAGAACGGCGCCGTGTGGCGTATTCAGCTCGGGCCGTTCGCCAGTAAAGCACAAGCCAGTGCGCTGCAGCAGCGCTTACAATCTGAAGCCCAATTACAGTCCTTCATTACCGGCGCACAGTAACGTAACAAGGGCATCTGAAGTGTCAGTTTCTGTAAATGACGTTAACTACGTTAACAAAGTCATGCGGAAAGTCAGATGCCTGCCGGTATTGCATTTGCTATAGTAGGGCACTTTTTTTAATTCCATCACGGACGTCGTAGTTCAGACCATGAAGACCACTTTTTCCGCTCGTTTCCTGCAGCGCATGGCGCTCACCACGGCTCTTTGTACAGCCGCTATTTCAGGCGCGCATGCCGATGACCTGAATATCAAAACCATGATCCCGGGTGTTCCGCAGATCGACGCGGAGTCTTACATCCTCATTGACTATAACTCCGGTAAAGTGCTGGCGGAACAAAACGCCGATACGCGTCGCGACCCGGCCAGTCTGACCAAAATGATGACCAGTTACGTTATCGGTCAGGCAATGAAAGCGGGCAAATTTAAAGAAACGGATCTGGTCACTATCGGTAATGATGCCTGGGCCACGGGTAATCCGGTCTTTAAAGGCTCATCGCTGATGTTCCTGAAGCCAGGCATGCAGGTTCCGGTATCGCAACTGATTCGCGGGATTAACCTGCAGTCTGGTAACGACGCCTGCGTCGCGATGGCTGACTTTGCGGCGGGCAGTCAGGATGCGTTTGTCGGTCTGATGAACAGCTATGTGAATGCGCTGGGTCTGAAAAATACCCATTTCCAGACGGTTCACGGTCTGGATGCCGACGGTCAGTACAGTTCCGCTCGTGATATGGCGCTGATTGGACAAGCGCTAATCCGCGACGTTCCTAACGAATATTCCGTCTATAAAGAGAAAGAGTTCACCTTTAACGGCATCCGTCAGTTGAACCGTAACGGTTTGCTGTGGGACAACAGCCTGAAAGTAGATGGCATCAAGACTGGTCATACCGATAAAGCAGGCTACAACCTGGTGGCCTCGGCGACCGAAGGTCAGATGCGTTTGATCTCCGCGGTCATGGGCGGGCGTACCTATAAAGGACGTGAAACGGAAAGCAAAAAACTGCTGACCTGGGGTTTCCGTTTCTTCGAAACGGTTAACCCGCTGAAAGCAGGCAAAGAATTCGCCTCTGAACCGTCCTGGTTTGGTGATACCGATCGCGCCTCCTTAGGGGTTGATAAAGATGTGTATCTGACCATTCCGCGTGGCCGTATGAAAGACCTGAAAGCCAGCTATGTACTGAACAGCACGGAGCTGCATGCGCCGCTGCAGAAAAATCAGGTGGTCGGTACCATCAACTTCCAGCTTGACGGTAAAACCATTGAGCAGCGCCCTCTGGTCGTGCTGCAGGAAATCCCGGAAGGTAACTTCTTCAGCAAAATCATTGATTACATTAAGTTAATGTTCCATCACTGGTTTGGTTAAAAATTGAACACTTGAAAGTGTGATTTCCATCCCCATATACTAAGCATCAGTAAAACTCCCGCCCTCTGGCGGGAGTTGTTATTTATTTACGTTACGCCGGAGCTGACATGAAAACCAAACTTAACGAACTGCTTGAATTCCCTACTCCTTTTACTTACAAAGTTATGGGGCAGGCGTTACCTGAGCTGGTTGAACAGGTGGTTGAAGTGGTACAGCGCCATGCGCCAGGTGATTACTCTCCGACGGTAAAACCCAGCAGCAAAGGCAATTACCACTCGGTCTCGATTACCATCAACGCGACCCATATTGAGCAGGTTGAAACGCTGTACGAAGAACTCGGTAACATCGAAATCGTCCGTATGGTTCTGTAATACAGGTTCGGGCCCCGACCATGTTCGGGCGCCCACCTCGCCTCCTCTTCACTGTGATATACTTCCCTCCCCCATTGATTACTTCTCTACGGAGATGCTGTTTTGTCTCAGGATAAAATACTGGTCCGCCAGCTCGGTCTTCAACCCTACGAACCCGTCTCCCAGGCCATGCACGACTTTACCAACACCCGCGATGAACAGACTCCCGATGAAATCTGGCTGGTTGAGCACTATCCGGTTTTCACCCAGGGTCAGGCAGGGAAAGCGGAACATGTTTTAATGCCCGGCGATATTCCGGTCATTCAAAGCGATCGCGGTGGGCAGGTCACTTACCATGGGCCAGGTCAACAGGTTATGTACGTTTTGTTGAACCTGAAGCGACGTAAACTGGGCGTGCGGGAATTGGTCACGTTGCTGGAACAGACTGTCGTGAATACTCTGGCTGAACTGGATATTGACGCTCACCCGCGTGCAGATGCCCCTGGCGTTTATGTTGGTGAAAAGAAAATATGTTCCCTCGGTTTGCGTATTCGTCGCGGTTGCTCATTCCATGGACTGGCATTAAACGTTAATATGGATCTCTCGCCTTTCTTACGAATTAATCCCTGCGGTTATGCCGGCATGGAAATGGCAAAAATATCTCAATGGGATAGCCAGGTCACGACAGATAATATCCAACCACGATTATTAGCCAATATTTTAGCACTGCTAAATAATCCCCCTTACGAATATATTTCCGCTTAACTTATTGAATGCAATGGCCCAAAAAATCGGGGGCCATTGTCACCCTTCCGGCTCAAATGCTTTACAATGTCTCCTGGTTTCTATATTTTCTGTTTGTCTTAGTTTGAATTTTTAACGAGTTTTCTCCGTCATAAAAAACGACGTAGGATTTTTCTTTATACGAACGTTAAACCTTCAATCCATTGCTATAAAAAAGGTTATCGATACCGCGAGATGAACAATAGTGGTGCAAAACGCATGCCTACAACAAATACAAGCATCACTATTATTTATAAAGTGAATTAAATTGGAGTTAGAACGTGAGTGAAAATAGTAAGCCGAAAGGACATTTCTACGAACACCGACCCGAAGATAAGCCGCAAATTTTCAGAACGCTGAGAAATATAGACCTGAACCTGCTGACTATTTTTGAAGCCGTTTATGTTCATAAAGGAATCGTCAACGCCGCGAAAGTTCTCAATCTGACTCCTTCAGCGATCAGCCAGTCCATTCAGAAACTGCGCACAATATTTCCCGATCCCCTGTTTATTCGAAAAGGCCAGGGCGTGACGCCCACGACTTATGCCACCCATCTGCATGAGTATATCAGCCAGGGGCTGGAATCCATTCTCGGCGCGCTGGATCTCACCGGCAGCTACGATAAACAACGGACGATAACTATCGGGACCACTCCGTCTATCGGCGCGCTGGTCATGCCGACAATTTATCACGCCATCAAAACGAGCCATCCACAACTGCATCTGCGTAACATTCCCGTCCATGATGCCGAAACGCAACTCAGTCAGTTTCAGAGTGATTTGATTATTGATAACCACATCTACAGCAACCGCGCAGTAGAGAACCATGTTCTGTTTTCTGACAAAATCGAACTGGTCTGCCGCCAGAATCACCCTTCCCTGACGCGTACCCTGACCCCTGAAGCCCTCGATGACGCTGAACATAGTCTGCTGATGATCGAAGGACAAAGCTTCACGCTCCTGCGCCAACGTATCCAGGAATTGTTCCCCGATCGGCAAATCAGCTTTAGCAGCTACAATATTTTCACGCTGGCATCACTCATTGCTCACAGCGATCTGGTGGGTATTATGCCCGCGCGCTTCTTCACGCTGTTCAGCCACTGCTGGCCGCTTCAGCGGATCCCCCATCCACCCCTGAACCATGAGAAAATCGACTTCTCACTGCACTACAACAAGCTGAGCTTACGCGATCCGGTACTGGAGAACGTCATCGCAGTGATCCGCGACGCCTTCTGAAAAAGAAATGTTGCGACCCGGTCAAAACTGATGCCAGGCAAATGGCACAAAACAACAACTATTTTACATTTTGCCGGTCACTCAGGCTGCTTTCAGGCCCGTTTAAATGATATACTGCGTGTAGTGAATTCAAAAATAGTTGATAAATACAACATTCCCTTGAATCAAAACGCTTTCCCTCGTTATTCGCAACTGGAACACGCACGCTATGAGTAAACCCATTGTGATGGAACGCGGTGTTAAATACCGCGATGCCGATAAGATGGCCCTTATCCCGGTCAAAAATGTGGCAACAGAGCGCGAAGCCCTGCTGCGCAAGCCGGAATGGATGAAAATTAAGCTTCCAGCGGACTCCACTCGTATCCAGGGCATCAAAGCAGCAATGCGTAAGAATGGCCTGCATTCTGTTTGTGAAGAAGCCTCTTGCCCAAACCTGGCGGAGTGTTTCAACCACGGTACCGCCACGTTTATGATCCTCGGCGCTATTTGTACCCGTCGCTGCCCGTTCTGTGATGTGGCCCACGGCCGCCCTGTGGCGCCGGACGCCAACGAACCGGTTAAGCTGGCACAAACGATTGCCGACATGGCCCTGCGCTATGTCGTTATCACCTCAGTTGACCGTGATGACCTGCGTGACGGTGGCGCTCAGCACTTTGCCGATTGCATTACCGCTATTCGTGAGAAAAGTCCTACGATTAAGATTGAAACGCTGGTCCCCGACTTCCGCGGTCGTATGGATCGTGCCCTGGAGATTCTGACCGCCACTCCGCCGGACGTTTTCAACCATAACCTTGAGAACGTGCCGCGCATTTATCGTCAGGTTCGCCCGGGCGCTGACTACAACTGGTCGCTCAAATTACTGGAACGCTTTAAAGAAGCGCATCCGGAGATCCCGACCAAATCCGGTCTGATGGTGGGTCTCGGTGAGACGAATGCGGAAATCATTGAAGTGATGCGCGATCTGCGTCGTCACGGCGTGACTATGCTGACGCTGGGACAGTATCTGCAGCCGAGCCGTCACCACCTGCCCGTTCAGCGCTATGTCAGCCCGGACGAATTTGAAGAGATGAAAGCGGAAGCCATGGCGATGGGCTTTACCCATGCGGCCTGCGGACCGTTCGTCCGTTCGTCTTACCATGCTGACCTGCAGGCGAAAGGGATGGAAGTGAAGTAATTTCGAAATAAATACTTACATTTCGCCTATAAAAAACCCGCTTAATCGCGGGTTTTTTCTCATCAGGGTAAAACGGACAGGCATTTAGCTCCGGGTATTACTCTTTATGAGAGAGTTTCTCAGCCTGAATGCTGCCGTCTGCGTCTTTTTTCGCGCCCGCATCTTCATCATTCATCGCTTTTTTGAACCCCTTAATCGCCGTGCCCAGGTCTCCACCCAGTGTACGTAACTTCTTGGTACCAAACAGCAGAACGACCAGTGCGGCCACCACCAGCAGTTTGGTAATACTAATCTCACCCATAGATACCTTCTTAACTTAAAACAGGCAGCGTAGCGCGCCCTTAGTAACCTGAGAATATTAACGGTCATTTGACGCGCGCACACAATAGCAATCTGTAACAAGGTGAATCAAGCAGTGTTTAAAAAAACGTCATGATAATTGCGGTGGCACAAATCTGCGGTTGCGTAATACCGGTAATTGCGTCCGTACCTGGCGAATTCGCTCAGCGGTGATCTCCGCCATGATAAGCGTCGGGACGTCTGCTGCAGCCGCAATCGTCACACCAAGGGGATCGATAATACGACTCTGCCCGATATTTTTGTTACCACACTCCCCTGCGGCAATCATATAGCAGGTGGTATCGAGCGCGCGGGCAGCCAGTAGTGTCGACCAGTGATGTTCCTTCAGCGCCCCTCTGACCCATGCCGCCGGTAGCACCAGCACTTCAGCGCCCTGCAACGCAAGCGCCATCGACAGTTCAGGAAAACGCAGATCGTAGCAGGTCATCAGCCCCACTCTGAGTCCATCCACGTCAAGCAGCGGTGCGATTACGTTACCCGCATCAACATTGCGGGACTCCTGAATGGAGAAAGCATCATAGAGGTGTAGCTTGGCGTAGCTTGCCACAATTTTCCCCCCACGCAGCGCCACCAGCGTGTTTACCGCACGACCGGGACGCGAAGGAACGTGAACAGTGAGAATAGTGGTCATCGTATTCGACGCGCTTTCCCGCAACAGTTGTTTCAGGAAATCCCCCTCGAGAGACTGGGCGGATTTCACCGACAGGTCGGGATCCGTATCGTCTCGCGCCAGTAATGCCTCAGGCAGAACCAGCAATGACGCGCCGTTTCCCGCCGCCTGCGACATGAGCATGACGCAGGTTTCTGCGTTTTTTTCCCACACAGGACTGACGGCAAATTGCCCTGCAGCAACTAGCATAATTCCTCCGGTCAGGTTTATCAGGCTCGCCAACGATGATTATTCAGCGTTACACTTATCTTATATACCAACCAAAAGCAGGATTATGCAGTGTTACAACTTCTTTTAGCGGTTTTTATTGGCGGTGGCACAGGAAGTGTAGCGAGATGGATGCTCAGTATGCGGTTTAACCCCATGCATCAGGCGATTCCGATAGGAACCCTGACCGCAAATTTACTGGGTGCATTCATCATTGGTGTGGGACTGGCATGGTTTAGTCGAATGACTAATATCGATCCAGTATGGAAAGTCTTGATCACAACCGGCTTTTGTGGCGGCCTGACAACCTTCTCTACCTTTTCGGCGGAAGTGGTCTTTTTGCTGCAGGAAGGTCGGGTGGGCTGGGCAATGCTAAATGTGTTAGTCAACCTGTTGGGATCATTTGCGATGACGGCGTTAGCATTCTGGCTATTTTCCGCCTCCAGCGCGCACTAAAGACCAAAAAAAACCCGCTAATAAGCGGGTTTTGAAATCTTGCTGACGTAAGCTTACAGAGCAGTTACGTTTGCAGCAGAAGGGCCTTTGGCACCGTTAGTGATTTCGAACTCTACACGCTGACCTTCAGCCAGAGTTTTAAAACCATTGGTCTGGATTGCAGAGAAGTGTACGAACACGTCTTTGCTGCCATCTTCCGGAGTAATGAAACCGAATCCTTTGGACTCATTAAACCACTTAACGTTACCTTTAATCTTAGACATCAAAATTACCTTTACATGAAAAATAGACACAAATGCTGTGTCGGGTACCAGTACACCAATTGTGGTTCACTTTGTCCAGTCGAACTTTGGCAAAAAGTGATAAATGTCGCGTTATTTTTTGATATAAGCTTATATCACTTTGTTTTATATGAAATTTATTGCCATTAATTGGTTCAGAACTGAAAACGCATCCACGCAAAGTATACGTTACCGTTGTTATAAGTACCGGGGATATAGGTCATCTGAAACGTTGCCGGACCGTAACCGATGGAAGCCAGCGGCAGCAGGACAGGAAGAGGAATGTAGTTCCAGTTATCACGCGCCGTCACACCGGCGGTAAAACCTAACCCCAGGTGGAAATTGTCATCCGGCAGAGGTCGCCAGGTGCTCTCCCAGCCATAACCACCGATCGGCTCCCATTTATTCCATGAATCTTTGAAAGCCATGATATAAAGGCCGTGCCAGTTTCCCTTTTCATCCCAGCGCGACTGGCCAAAACCACCGCCCCACGGACGCTCGTTATAACGATCGGTTTTTTCTTTGTCATAGGCAAAACGCGCATGCCAGGTTATCGCGGGAATATATAAATCATAGTGCTCAGGTTGCTGCCAGGTTTCGGCAACATTGTCTGTAAAGGTATTAAACCACCCTTTTTCTTCTGCCACTGCACGCGGCAGCATCGCTAACTGAATAAAAAGAAATGAAAAAAGAAGAAAATATTTTTTAGCTGTACTCACAACGTTTATTACCATTCTTAAGTTCAGTCTTGATTATACCAAAAATAACTTGAATGAAACCTTAACAGCGGCAATGCTGACCTGAATCAGATTGTTCTAAGATTTTGAATGCTGCAATTAAACCCTATCTTTTGCAGTATTATTTATCGCTGAATTATCAGTCAGATATTGTATGCTTTTCACTCTCTTACGTTGAAAGCACTCTTTCGCCGCCACTCATTAACAGCAGCGCTGCATAAACAAAACAAAAATGAAACAATAAGGAATTTTCCTGGAGACTGGAAAATTAAATATTTCACCTTCATCACGGCAACGAAAAAAAATAGCCGCCGACCGACGGTTAATCGTTCTGTTTATTGATTTTAATCAGCAAGTAGCAAACACTTATTCGGCACATTTTTACACCAACTTATTGGTATTATCTTAATTTCACTTCTGGGTGTCTACGCGACAGGGGAAACAATGTTGACATTTATCGAACTCCTTATTGGAGTTGTGGTTATTGTGGGTGTAGCGCGCTACATCATTAAAGGGTATTCGGCAACCGGCGTGCTCTTTGTTGGCGGTCTGGTGCTGCTGATTATCAGCGCCCTGATGGGCCATAAAGTGCTGCCTTCCAGCGAGACCACGACGGGTTATTCCGCGACGGATATCGTTGAATACATCAAGATCCTGCTGATGAGCCGTGGTGGCGACCTTGGCATGATGATCATGATGCTCTGCGGATTTGCCGCTTATATGACCCACATCGGCGCGAACGATATGGTCGTGAAACTGGCGTCGAAGCCTTTGCAGTACATCAATTCACCTTATTTGTTGATGATTGCCGCCTATTTTGTTGCCTGTCTGATGTCCCTGGCAGTGTCATCCGCTACCGGACTCGGCGTATTGTTGATGGCGACGCTTTTCCCGATCATGGTCAACGTAGGAATCAGCCGCGGTGCCGCGGCGGCCATTTGCGCCTCGCCTGCCGCAATTATCCTTTCCCCTACCTCCGGTGACGTCGTGCTGGCTGCTAAAGCAGCCGAAATGCCACTGATCGATTTTGCCTTTAAAACCACACTGCCGATCTCCATTGCGGCAATCATCGGGATGGCGATAGCCCACTATTTCTGGCAACGTTATCTGGATAAAAAAGAAAACGCGGCCCACGAAATGCTGGACGTGAATGAAATCACCACTTCGGCGCCGGCGTTCTACGCCATTCTGCCATTTACGCCGATTATCGGAGTGCTGATTTTTGATGGTAAGTGGGGACCGCAATTGCACATCATTACGATTCTGGTGCTCTGTATGCTTATTGCGGCAGTGCTGGAGTTCGTCCGGGGTTTCAACACCCAGAAAGTGTATTCAGGTCTGGAAGTGGCGTATCGCGGTATGGCCGATGCGTTTGCGAACGTGGTGATGCTGTTAGTTGCGGCGGGTGTTTTCGCACAGGGTCTGAGCACGATTGGCTTCATCCAGAGCCTGATCTCCATCGCCACTTCGTTTGGCTCAGCGAGCATCATTTTGATGCTGGTACTGGTGATTCTGACCATGCTGGCAGCGATGACCACCGGTTCCGGTAACGCGCCGTTCTACGCTTTCGTGGAAATGATTCCTAAGCTGGCACAATCATCGGGTATCAACCCGGCGTATCTGTCGATTCCGATGCTACAGGCATCCAACCTGGGCCGTACGATCTCCCCGGTCTCCGGCGTGGTCGTGGCGGTAGCCGGGATGGCAAAAATCTCGCCTTTTGAAGTGGTAAAACGCACCTCCGTACCGGTCATGGTCGGGCTGTTGATCGTTATCATTGCGACCGAAGTGATGGTGCCGGGTACCTCTTCCGCAGTAACGGGAGGCTGATTCAGAACCCTTGCCGGATGAGGGCGCGCTATGTCTCATCCGGCCATACGCCGCCATTAACCGTGGTAAATTCGCTGCGGTCTCCCCACCTTGCCGTGCACAATTTCCGCAATAACCAAATGCCGACTGGCACAATATTCGAGGTACCGTCTGGCGGTCGTACGGCTGATGGTCAGCGCCTGCGCGACGGTTTCGGCGGTGTGCTGTACCTGAGGATCAGCAAACAGCTTTTTAACCGCATTCAACGTTAACGCATCAATCCCGGTGGGCAGCTCATCTTTCGGCTCGCCTCGCGCATAGGCATTAAACATCTCATCAATTTGTCGCTGACTGGCGCTGTCGTTTTCTGCCAGCATCCGTCTGCGCTGTTGGTAACGGGTGAGCGTCTGCCCCAGACGCTCATAGGCGATAGGTTTGATCAAATAATCAAACGCCCCGCTGCGTACCGCGTCGGCCACCGTTTCCATATCGCTGGCCGCAGTGGTAAAAACCACCCCGCCGGGATAATGCGACGCCGTCAGCTCATGCAGCAGCGTGATCCCCTTCCCGTCCGGAAGGTAGTTATCCAGTAAAATGAGGCCCGGTTTAAACCGTTCAATCATCATTCTCGCCTGCGCCAGATTACCGGCTAACCAGATCTGATTAAAACCGGGAATATGGCGGATGTACTCTGCATGCATCTCGGCAAGCAGCATTTCATCTTCAACGATTAATAGGGTTAATGGTTCCGTCATTGTTCTTTTTCACTTTCGGAATAAAAAGAGAGAATAAGGTGCCGCAGGGATCGTTATCTTCCAGAGTAATCGTTCCACCACAGCGCCCCACATAACTTGCAATCAGATACAGTCCGATGCCGTGCTCACCCGGCTCATCGGAACGGGTGCTTACACCCTGTTCGAATATTTTTTCACGCAGTGCCTCAGGGACGCCGCATCCCTGGTCGGCCACTTCTATCACCACATCATCGCCTTCATCGCTCAGATACAGTTCCACGACCTTATTCCCCTGCTCGGTACGCAAACTGGCGTCAAACGCGTTGTCGAGAAGATTTCCGACAATCGCCGCAAATTCGGTACTGTCCAGCCCTTCCGGCAACTGCTGAAGCTGACTGCCAGGAACGATCGTCATTTTGAGCCCCAGTTCGCGCGCGCGCTGAACCTTACCAAACAGCAGGCCCGCCACCTGGCGATCGGCAAACGCCTCGCGCAGGCTGTCAATCAACTGTTGCTGCGCCTGCGATTCCCCCTGCACCATCTCCCTGACCCGATCGTACTCTTTCATTTGCAGCAGGCCATTGAGCGTTGACATCCAGTTTAGATGTTCATGGCGCAACGTTCGCAGACTCTCCACATATTGCTTAATCTGTGTCAGTTGCGCGTTCAGGGTGGCGATCTCATCTTTGCTGCGAAAGCTGATAATCGCGCCCAGTAACTCATCCCCTGAACGGATCGCCTCACGGTTGGCAATAACGCTCAGACCATTGAAGTTGACCATCGCGTCCACACGCCTTTCGGCAATCTGTTCGGTAAAGAAATCGGATGGGTTAACCACCTCATGAATCGGTTTGCCCAACCATTGTCGACCTGGCGAACGCAGGCCGAGCATCTTTCTCGCACTACGGTTAATGGCCGTAATATAGCCGTCGGGATCCACGGCAATCAGCCCTTCATAAACAGAACTGAACAGCGCTTCCTGCTGACGAACTACCCGGGCAATTTGCTTCGGTTCCATCCCCATCATCTGACGGCGAATATGAGCGGCAAAAAACCAGGAAAGCAACATCAGTACCACCAGCAGCAAAACAAACACGCCGGCCATCGGTAGAATGAAGTCCAGCCGCCAGCTGTCAATTTTGCTGACCAGATAACCGATGGAGACCACGCCAATAACGTTGCCGTCATCATCAAAGATTGGCGTTTTCGCCCGCATTGCCAGGCCGATGGAGCCCGTCCCGGTAATGAAATAGCTTTCTCCCCTCTCCAGCGCGCCAGGCTTGGTAAACTGCATCGGGTAGCCAATTTTCTCCGGGTTAGGATGATAAAGCCGGATAGAGTGACTATCGCCGATCACCACATAGTCAAAATCAGTATCGCTCTGCAGTTTTCCGGCAATGGTTGCCAGCCGTTTGTAATCGCGATCCTTCACCGCCGCAATGATGCTGTCGTTGGCGGCAATAATCTTCGCCTGGTTCATCGCCATATCGCGAACGTGCGTACTCAAGTAATCTTCAAAGCTCGCGGAAAAATACTGTGCCAGCGCGGCAATAATGAACACCGAAAAAACGAGAATAAGCAGAAAAATGCGCAACGGAAATGCCAGTCGGCGAAAAAAAGAAAACGGCTTTTTATTTTTTTGAACCAACATGACGGTTCCTTAATGGGCATAATTCGGTAAAAGCCGCCAGCATATGTAATGAAATTGTTTTATACAGACAGGCAGCAAATAAAGACAATCGTTACAGATTCACCACATTAAATCAATTAAGTCATTTAACACCACGTCACAATCTGTAATAAGAATAATTAAAAAACTTAAAACCATTAAACTCATAAAAACCATCTAAGTGTTTGTGAAATAAATCAAAATTTACCTCGAAAATACTCCTTACGATGTATGCATTCCGGAAAAAAAGAAATAGGCCGTTGCAAAATCGTCTTTTCCCCGGAATGAAAACAAAACGTTATAAAATCGTATTTCCGTACAACATACATACAAAACCGGCAACAACAATATATCTTCAGGACTTATCCACTATGTTTGGTAATAATGTGTTCACGCGCGTCAAACGCTCAGAAAATATAAAGATGGCGGCGATCACGCAATTCCTGAAAGAAAATGATCTGAGCGTCGATACCACCGTTGAGGTTTTTATTACCGTGACTCGTGATGAAAAACTCATCGCCTGCGGCGGTATCGCCGGAAATATCATCAAGTGTGTGGCCATTAGTGAATCGGTACGCGGCGAGGGGTTAGCGCTCACGCTGGCGACAGAACTTATCAATCTCGCCTACGAAAGGCACTGCACGCATCTCTTCATTTATACCAAAACTGAGTATGAATCGTTGTTCCGCCAGTGCGGATTTTCAACGCTGACCCGCGTTCCCGGCATCATGGTGCTAATGGAAAACAGCACCACACGTCTGAAACGCTATGCAGAGTCATTAAGCAAACTGCGTCATGACGGCAAGAAAATCGGCTGCATCGTGATGAATGCCAATCCGTTCACCAATGGACACCGCTATTTAATCCAACAGGCGGCAGCGCAGTGCGACTGGCTGCATCTGTTCCTGGTGAAAGAAGATACCTCCCGTTTCCCGTATGAGGACCGACTCGACCTGGTGCTCAAAGGCACCGCAGACATCCCGCACCTCACCGTTCATCGCGGGTCGGAATACATCATTTCGCGCGCCACGTTCCCGTGTTACTTCATTAAAGAACAAAGCGTCATCAACCATTGCTACACCGAAATCGATTTAAAAATTTTTCGTCAGTATCTGGCACCTGCGCTGGGGATCACCCATCGCTTTGTCGGTACGGAACCGTTTTGCAGCGTAACCGCCCAGTATAACCACGACATGCGTTTCTGGCTGGAAACGCCGACTCTTCCCGCCCCGCCCATTGAACTGGTGGAAATCGAGCGACTGTGTTTCCAGGGGACGCCGATCTCTGCGTCTCTGGTGCGCAAACTGCTCGTGAAAAAAGATCTCACGGCTATCGCGTCGCTGGTGCCTTCAGCCACTTTGCACTACCTGCAAAGCATGCCTGAGCGCACACCCGCTCACGCGACAGTCCGCCAAAAGACCCCCGCATTAGTAACAGGTGAAAAATGAAAATAAACCAGGCTGCCGTCGCAGGCACACTTGAGTCCGGTGATGTGATGATACGCATCGCCCCTCTCGATACGCAGGAGATTGACCTGCAGATCAACAGCAGCGTTGAGAAACAGTTTGGCGAGGCCATTCGCGCCACCATTCTGGATGTTCTGACGCAGTATGACGTGCGCGGCGTGCAATTGAATGTCGATGATAAAGGCGCACTGGACTGTATTTTACGTGCACGACTGGAAGCATTACTGGCGCGCGCCAGCGGTATCCCGGCCCTGCCCTGGGAGGATCGCCAATGATTTCCGCTTCTCTGCAACAGCGCAAAACGCGCACTCGCCGCAGCATGCTGTTTGTTCCCGGCGCCAATGCCGCGATGGTCAGCAACTCGTTTATCTATCCGGCAGATGCCCTGATGTTTGACCTGGAAGACTCCGTCGCGCTGCGTGAAAAAGACACCGCTCGTCGTCTGGTCTACCACGCACTGCAGCATCCGCTGTATCGCGACGTCGAAACCATCGTGCGCGTTAACGCACTGGATTCCGAATGGGGGATCAACGATCTGGAAGCCGTCGTTCGCGGCGGCGCTGACGTGGTTCGTCTGCCGAAAACCGATACCGCTCAGGATGTTATCGATATCGAAAGCGAAATTCTGCGCATTGAAAAAGCCTGCGGTCGCGAGCCGGGCAGCACGGGTCTGCTGGCCGCCATCGAGTCACCGTTAGGCATCACTCGCGCCGTGGAAATCGCCCACGCCTCTGAACGTCTGATCGGGATCGCGCTAGGCGCGGAAGACTATGTACGCAACCTGCGCACGGAACGTTCGCCGGAGGGGACTGAATTACTGTTTGCCCGTTGTTCTATTTTGCAGGCCGCGCGCGCTGCCGGGATTCAGGCCTTCGATACCGTCTATTCCGATGCCAACAACGAAGCGGGCTTCCTGCACGAAGCCGCCCACATCAAACAGCTGGGTTTTGACGGCAAATCGCTGATCAACCCGCGCCAGATTGACCTGCTGCACAACCTGTATGCCCCGACGCAAAAAGAAGTGACGCACGCGCGTCTGGTCGTGGAAGCCGCAGAAGCCGCCGCCCGTGAAGGCCTCGGGGTGGTCTCCCTGAACGGCAAGATGGTCGACAGCCCGGTGATCGAGCGCGCACGTCTGGTGCTCTCCCGTGCAGAACTTTCCGGCATCCGCGAAGAATAAGGCAAAAACAATGACCCAGAAAAACGAACAGTCTCAACGACAGGAACGGGTAGCAGCCTGGAGCCGCCAGGCTGAAAGCGACCTTTCCACCTATACCAGCGCCGCAAAGCAGGCCCTGCAGGAACAGAAACCGCGCGACCAGAAACTGTGCGCCAGCCTGGAAGAGGCAATCCGCCGTTCCGGTTTGCAGGATGGCATGACCATCTCCTTCCACCATGCGTTTCGCGGCGGCGACCTGACCATTAACCTGGTGATGGCAACCCTCGCCAGCATGGGATTTAAAAACCTGACGCTGGCTTCCAGCTCCCTGAGCGATTGCCACGCGCCGCTGGTCGACCATATCCGTAACGGCGTCGTTAACCGTATTTATACTTCCGGTCTCCGCGGACCGCTGGCAGAAGAGATCTCTCGCGGCCTGCTCGCCGAACCCGTTCAGGTTCACTCCCACGGCGGCCGCGTGCATCTGGTTCAGAGCGGCGAACTTAACATTGATGTGGCCTTCCTCGGCGTCCCGTCCTGCGATCCGTTCGGTAACGCTAACGGCTACACCGGTAAAGCCTGCTGCGGTTCACTCGGCTATGCCCGCGTTGACGCTGAAAGTGCTAAACAGGTGGTGCTACTGACGGAACAACTGCTGCCTTATCCGCACAACCCGGCCAGCATTACCCAGGATCAGGTTGATCTGATCGTCCAGATAGACCAGGTCGGCGATGCCGATAAAATCGGAGCTGACGCCACCCGAATGACCACCAACCCGCGCGAACTGCTGATTGCCCGCAGCGCGGCAGAGGTCATCGCCCACTCCGGCTATTTCAAAGAAGGTTTTTCACTGCAAACCGGTACTGGCGGCGCCTCACTGGCAGTCACGCGCTTTTTGGAAGACAAAATGCGTCGCCGCGATATCCGCGCAGACTTCGCGCTGGGCGGTATCACGGCCACCATCGTCGATCTGCATGAAAAAGGGTTGATTCGCAAACTGCTGGACGTACAGAGCTTCGACCGCAATGCCGCAGAGTCACTGGCGCGCAACCCGAATCACATTGAAATCAGCGCGAACCAGTATGCCAACTGGGGTTCAAAAGGCGCCTCCGTAGACCGTCTGGACGTGGTCGTGCTGAGTGCGCTGGAAGTCGACACCCAGTTTAACGTCAACGTGCTGACCGGTTCTGACGGCGTCATTCGCGGCGCGTCCGGCGGACACTGCGATACCGCCGTCGCCGCTGCGTTGTCAATCATCGTCGCACCGCTGGTGCGGGGTCGCATTCCGACGCTGGTGGATAACGTGTTGACCTGCGTCACGCCGAGTTCCAGCGTCGATATTCTGGTTACCGATCATGGCATTGCGGTTAACCCGGCACGTCCGGAACTGGCGGAACGCCTGAAAGAAGCCGGGATGAAGGTGGTCTCCATCGAGTGGCTGCGTGAACGTGCGCAACAGCTCACTGGTGAACCCCGTCCCATCGAATTCACCGACCGTGTGATTGCCGTGGTGCGCTATCGCGACGGTTCAGTGATCGATGTTGTTCATCAGGTGAAGGAATAAGCCATGCACCTGCTCCCTGAACAGGCCACCCGCCACGCCGTTTCAATTCCCGAGCTGCTCGTCAGCCGGGATGCGCGACAAGCACGGCAACACGTCTGGCTAGCGCGCCATCCCATTCCACTGGTCTCCTTTACCGTGGTAGCGCCTGGCCCGATTAAAGACAGCGAGCTCACCCGTCGCCTCTTTAATCATGGCGTGACTGCGCTGCGTACGCTGGCGGCACAGGCGGACTGGCATATCAGGGAGCAGGCTGCACTGGCCTCAGCATGCGGGCCGGAAGGCATGCTCTCGATTGAGGCACCGGCCCGTGACATCAAGCTCGCAACCATTGAGCTCGAACATACCCATCCTCTGGGACGTTTGTGGGATATCGATGTGCTCACACCCGGAGGCGACATTCTCTCCCGCCGTCATTTCGCCCTTCCCGCCCGCCGCTGCCTGCTGTGCGAGCAGAGCGCTGCCGAATGCGCGCGTGGGAAAACTCATACGCTCTCCGATCTGATCGCCCACATGGAGGCGCTGCTGCATGCTGCCGATTCCCAATATGCCCGTTGAAACGACCGCTCTTCCTCGTACGCTGTTTGACGCATACGGCCATCTGGCGTGGCGTGCAATGCTGACGGAAGTCAATCTGTCGCCAAAACCCGGGCTGGTCGATCGTCTGAACTGCGGCGCGCATAAAGACATGTCGCTGACGGATTTTCATCGCAGCGCGCTGGCGATTCAGGCCTGGCTTCCGCGTTTTATTGAATACGGTGCATGCAGTGCGAAGATGCCGGCCGATGCCGTATTAACCGGCTTACGCCCGTTAGGTATGGCCTGTGAAGCGGACATGTTTCGCGCCACCGCGGGTGTGAACACCCATAAAGGCAGCATTTTTTCTCTCGGTCTGCTGTGTGCCGCCATTGGCCGACTACATCAGCAGCAGCAGCCCATCACCCCGGAAACGATCTGTACCACCGCCGCCCACTTTTGCCGCGGCCTGACCGAGCGCGAACTGCGCAACAACAACCAACAACTCACGGCAGGCCAGCGACTCTATCAGCAACTGGGGTTAACCGGCGCACGTGGCGAAGCCGAAGCGGGATATCCGTTAGTCATCCGCCATGCGCTTCCGCACTATCGCGCCCTGTTAGCCGAGGGACGCGATCCCGAGCTGGCGCTGCTGGACACCTTACTCCTGCTGATTGCGCGCAACGGCGATACCAACGTGGCCTCGCGCGGCGGTGCGGCAGGACTGCGCTGGATACAGCAGCAGGCAAACGCATTGTTACAACAAGGGGGCATCCGAACCCCCGCCGATCTCGATCATCTGCATCAGTTCGACAGCCACTGCATTGAACGCAATCTCAGCCCTGGCGGCAGTGCCGACCTGCTGATCGTCACGTGGTTTTTAGCCCAGATTTCTCAAGTTAAACATTTACACAATTATTGAAAAGATCCTTTCCGGAGAATCACTTATGTCTTTATCGAAAGATAGTATATGGAAGTTGTTGGCTCCCCTGGTCGTCATGGGTGTCATGTTTCTTATCCCTGTCCCGGACGGCATGCCCCCGCAGGCATGGCATTACTTCGCCGTTTTCGTGGCGATGATCGTCGGTATGATCCTGGAGCCGATTCCGGCTACCGCGATCAGCTTTATCGCCGTGACCATCTGCGTCATTGGTAGCAACTACCTGCTCTTTGATGCCAAAGAGCTGGCGGACCCGGCATTCGATGCCGGTAAACAGGCGCTGAAATGGGGTCTGGCGGGGTTCTCCAGTACCACCGTCTGGCTGGTGTTCGGTGCGTTTATCTTCGCGTTGGGCTACGAAGTTACGGGGCTTGGCCGTCGTATCGCGCTGTTCCTGGTGAAATTCATGGGCAAACGCACCCTGACGCTGGGCTATGCGATTGTCATCATCGATATTCTGCTGGCGCCGTTTACGCCATCTAACACCGCCCGTACCGGGGGCACCGTATTCCCGGTAATCAAAAACCTGCCGCCGCTGTTTAAATCGTTCCCGAACGATCCGTCCGCACGTCGTATCGGCGGTTACCTGATGTGGATGATGGTCATCAGTACCAGTCTGAGTTCTTCGATGTTCGTTACGGGTGCTGCGCCAAACGTGCTGGGTCTGGAATTTGTCAGCAAAATCGCCGGTGTGCAGATTAGCTGGCTGCAGTGGTTCCTGGGCTTCCTGCCGGTCGGTATCATTTTGCTGATCGTTGCGCCGTGGCTCTCTTATGTTCTCTACAAGCCTGAAATCACACACAGTGCGGAAGTCGCAGCGTGGGCGGGTGACGAACTCAAAACTATGGGTACCTTGACGCGTAAAGAGTGGACGCTGATCGGTCTGGTTCTGTTGAGCTTAGGGTTATGGGTCTTTGGCGGTGAAATGATCGACGCCACCGCCGTCGGTTTGTTAGCCGTTTCACTGATGCTGGCGCTGCATGTGGTGCCGTGGAAAGACATTACCAAATACAACAGCGCCTGGAACACGCTGGTGAACCTTGCCACCCTCGTGGTCATGGCAAACGGTTTAACCCGCTCCGGTTTTATTGACTGGTTCGCCAGTACTATGAGCACCCATCTGGAAGGGTTCTCGCCTAACGCGACGGTAATTGTGCTGGTGCTGGTGTTCTACTTTGCCCACTACCTGTTTGCCAGCCTGTCGGCGCACACGGCTACCATGCTGCCGGTGATTCTGGCGGTCGGTAAAGGAATCCCAGGCGTGCCGATGGAACATCTGTGTATCCTGCTGGTGCTGTCCATCGGGATCATGGGCTGTCTGACGCCGTACGCAACAGGTCCAGGGGTCATTATCTACGGCTGCGGCTATGTTAAATCCAAAGACTACTGGCGTCTTGGCGCCATCTTCGGGGTGATTTACATTGCGATGCTGTTGCTGGTTGGCTGGCCGATTCTGGCGATGTGGAACTAGTTCTGACGTAAAACACTGAATGGATCAAGGCCCGCAGGGTAAAGACACCTCGCGGGCTTTTTTTATGGTTAAATAGATACTATTCAGATTTTATATAAGTTCAGAATCATCATGAAACCGACCTGGCAAAAATGGGTGTGGCTCGCCGCCCCACTCCTCCCCCTTTCTACCGCAACCGCCAACGAATTACAGGCAACGCAGTACGGTGACTTTGACCGTTATGTGCTGGCGCTCTCCTGGCAGACAGGCTTCTGTCAGAGCCAGCACGATCGGGACCGCCGTGAACCTGACGAGTGTCGCCTGCAAAAAGAGACCGCCAACAAAGTCGATTTTCTGACCGTTCACGGATTGTGGCCAGGATTACCGAAATCGGTCGCTTCACGCGGAGTCGATGAACGCCGCTGGATGCGCTTTGGCTGCGCCACGCGTCCGATCCCTAACCTGCCGGAAGCTCGTGCCAGTCGCAAATGTTCTGCGCCTGAAACAGGACTTTCGCTGGAAACCGCCGCGAAACTCAGTGACGTTATGCCAGGAGCAGGCGGACGTTCTTGCCTCGAACGCTATGAATACGCGAAACACGGCGCCTGTTTTGGCTTCGACCCGGATGCGTACTTCGGCACCATGGTGCGGTTGAACAAAGAGATCAAGGCCAGCGAATTAGGGGCATTTCTGGGCGAGAATTACGGTAAGAGCGTCAGTCGCCGCGCCTTCGATGCAGCGGTGGCCCAACGCTGGGGAAAAGAGGCCGTCAAAGCAGTAAAACTGAGTTGTCACGGCAATCCGGCTTATCTGACGGAGATCCAGTTCTCGCTGAAGGCCAGTGCCATTAACGCGCCGCTCTCCGCCGACTCGTTTGCTCCGCAACCCCATCCGGGAAACTGTGGTAAGCAGTTCGTCATCGACAAAGTAGGTTACTGATCTTTTGACCCGACGTGAAATCCGCGCCGGGTCAAAAATCAACGTTTCGCACGCGCATCCGGGCGCACCAGATCAAAACGGTGCGACTCGCTGATCGCATAGTAGGCCGTAGGGCCGCCAGCACGCAGCACGGGCTGTGCTTTTGCGGTCTGGTAAATCCCCTCTTCCAGCAGCGTTTCGGCAATATGAATCCCGACAACCTCACCGAGGATCAGCCAGGTTTCGATGGCTTCACCCTGTGCGGTCGTCAGTTGAATACTCTGCGACAGGCGACATTCAAAATTCACCGGGCTTTGCGCAACGCGTGGCACTTTTACCAGCCGACTTTCCGCCTTCGTCAGCCCGGCAGCGAAAAATTCATCTTCGCCATGCGGTAGGCTGGCAGAGGTTTCATTCATCGCGCTGGCTAATTCTCGGGTGGTCAGGTTCCAGACAAACTCTCCGGTTTCCATGATGTTACGCACGCTGTCTTTCCAGCCAGTGCTGGCAAAACCGATAATGGGCGGATGATAATTGAAACAGTTAAAGAAGCTATAAGGCGCCAGATTATCCCGGCCAGCGGTGTCCTGAGAAGCGATCCAGCCAATTGGCCTGGGGCCAACAATGGCATTCAGCGGGTCGTGCGGCAGGCCGTGTCCCTGCGAGGGTTGATAGAAATACATAGTATTCTCTGATGAATTTAACGTCGGCGAAGCACGAAATGCGCTCCGCTCATCCCCCTGATGGAAGAGGATCAGCGTAGAGCAATCCGTTAAAGATTACGACTGAATAAAGTTGAGCAGATCCTGATTTATCTGCTGCTTATGGGTGGTGCAGATGCCGTGGGAACCGCCCGCGTAGACCTTCAGTTGCGCGTCGGGCAAGATTTCTGCCGCCACTTTGCCGCAGGTTTCAAGCGGGACAATCTGATCGTCATCGCCATGAATGACCAGCGTCGGAATGGTCATTTTGCGCAAGTCTTCGCGCAGATCTGTTTCCGAGAACGCCTTGATGCAGTCGTACAGCGCTTTTATTGAGCCCTGTAATCCCTGCTCAACAAAACTCTCGCGCACGGCTTTCGACTCTTTCGCTCCCGGACGGTTATAGCCGTAGAAGGCGGCAGTGAGTTCATAGAAAAAGGCGGCACGGTCATTGACAACGCCTTCACGGATACCGTCGAACACCTCTTTTGGCACGCCGTTTGGGTTGAAATCCGTTTTCACCATGATAGGCGTCACCGCGCCAATCAATACCGCTTTCGCCACGCGCTGCGTCCCGTGTCGCCCAATATAACGCGCCACTTCGCCACCGCCCGTCGAGTGACCGACGTGCACCGCATTTTGCAGGTTCAGGTGTGCGGTCAGTTCAGCCAGATCGTCGGCATACTGATCCATCGTGTGCCCCTCCCACGGTTGCGCGGAACGTCCATGCCCGCGCCTGTCGTGGGCGATCACCCGATATCCTTTCGACCCCAGAAAAAGCATTTGATCTTCAAAGGCATCTGCCGTTAACGGCCAGCCGTGGCTGAAGACAATGGGCTGTCCACTGCGATCACCCCAGTCCTTAAAATACAGATAGCTGCCATCTTTGAGAGTAATTTTGTCGTACTGGCTCATGAGATCTCCTGTAACGGAACGCTGAGAAAGTGACGCGCTCGCGGCGCGCGCTTAAAAAGCATAATGCAAATTTGAGAACGATCACGTTTATCCAATAAAATTCATACCAGCGATGCTTTTTTAGCTATTTACCCGAATGTGAACTAAATCACTTCAAACCCAGGGTAAGTCTCAGTATCATCGGGAGAGTTAAACCCTTGCCGCCAGACGGTGAGGGTTTTCTTTTGGGAATATTACCTGCGGCAAAACGCAGTACTGACGACATGGAGTAAAAATGTCCAGACCAACTATCATCATTAACGACCTTGATGCAGAACGCATCGATCGCTTACTGGAGCAACCCGCGTATGCAGATTTACCCATTGCCGACGCGTTAAATGCCGAGCTGGATCGTGCCCAAATGTGTTCGCCAGAGACCATGCCGCATGACGTCGTGACCATGAACAGTCGTGTTAAATTCCGCAATCTGAGCGATGGCGAAATTCGCGTGCGCACGTTGGTTTATCCTGCGGCGATGACCGACAGCAGTACGCAACTTTCAGTGATGGCGCCAGTGGGGGCAGCGCTGTTGGGCGTGCGTGTGGGCGACACCATTCACTGGGAACTTCCGGGCGGCGTATCCACCCACCTCGAAGTGCTGGAGCTGGAATACCAGCCAGAAGCTGCTGGCGACTTCCTGCGTTAATCCCATCTGCATAAGCGACTTTCCGCTTTACCCAGAGGATGCACTCGCATCCTCTTTCCGGCATCTTCCGTAAAATCACCCTTTCTTCCTGGTTCGCCTTTTTCCTGACTCGTCCACACTGAATCGGTTTCATTGGCAGGTGCGGTCATGAACGATACATTCAGCATATTACTGGGATTCTTCATTATGGCGGCGATCATCGTCGGCGCCGTGCTTTACCTGGAGAATCACTGGTAGCGAATGAACAAGGAATCGCCGCACATGCGAAAAATACCCTGCAGAAAGCAGACAGAATTATTATTATATGCTTGAATGATTTAAGTATTAATTAACAGGGAGAAACGGGTATGTATAAGACAATCATTATGCCGGTTGATGTTTTTGAAATGGAACTCAGCGATAAGGCGATTCGCCACGCTGAATTTCTGGCGCAGCAGGATGGCGTCATTCATCTTTTGCATGTGCTGCCTGGTTCTGCCAGCCTGAGCCTGCATCGCTTCGCCGCCGACGTTCGTCGTTTTGAAGAACACTTACAGCATGAAGCCGAAACCCGACTGCAAACGATGGTCGGTCACTTCAGTATCGATCCTTCCCGTATTAAGCAGCATGTCCGCTTTGGCAGCGTCCGTGACGTGGTCAATGAGCTGGGTGAAGAACTGAATGCTGACGTAGTGGTCATTGGTTCACGTAATCCGTCAATTACCACACACCTGCTGGGTTCTAATGCCTCAAGTGTGGTACGTCATGCCACGCTGCCGGTACTGGTTGTGCGTTAATCATCTGATGACTGACAAAAAAAGAGGTGCCAGTCGGCACCTCTTTCATTTTGCAGGTGTAGTCTTACTTTCTTTTTTTATGCCGTCTTCGTACGAATCAGGTAATCAAAGGCGCTCAGGGAAGCTTTCGCCCCTTCGCCGGTCGCGATGATAATCTGCTTGTACGGTACGGTGGTGCAGTCGCCCGCCGCAAATACGCCCTTCACACTGGTTTCGCATTTCGCGTCGATGATGATTTCACCCATCCGGTTGCGTTCAATCGCCCCTTCCAGCCAGGTGGTGTTTGGCAACAGGCCAATCTGGACGAAGATCCCCGCCAGTTCAACGTTGTGAACGTCGCCGCTCACACGGTCGCGGTATTCCAGACCAACCACTTTCGTGCCATCGCCTTTCACTTCTGTCGTCTGCGCGTTCAGAATAATATCGACGTTTTTCAGGCTGCGAACTTTGTCCTGCAGTACCTGGTCCGCCTTCATTTCCGGGGCAAATTCCAGCAGGGTCACGTGTTCCACAATCCCTGCGAGATCAATCGCCGCTTCTACGCCGGAGTTACCGCCGCCGATCACCGCCACACGCTTGCCTTTAAACAGCGGACCATCGCAGTGCGGGCAATAGGTGACGCCTTTGGTACGATACTGATCTTCGCCCGGAACGTTCATGTTGCGCCATTTCGCACCGGTAGCAATGATAATGCTGCGCGCTTTCAGTACCGCACCGGAAGCGGTTTCAATCTGATGCAGACCGCCTTCGCTGGCCGCTGGCACCAGTTTGCTGGCGCTCTGGCTGTCGATGACATCCACGTCATAATCATCGACGTGCGCCTTCAGTGCACCAGCCAACTTCTGCCCTTCCGTTTTCGGGACAGAGATGTAGTTTTCGATATCCACAGTATCGAGTACCTGGCCGCCAAAACGCTCACCCATCAGGCCGGTACGAATCCCTTTACGTGCGGAGTAAACCGCTGCGGCTGCACCCGCAGGACCGGAACCGACAATCAGAACATCATAAGCATCACGCTGGCTCAGCTCTTCTGCGGCGCGTTTTTCAGCGCCAGTATCCACTTTCGCCACGATTTCCGTCAGCGTCATCCGACCCTGACCAAACTCTTTCCCGTTAACGTAGACAGCCGGTACGCCCATCACGTTACGCTCAGTGATCTCGTTCTGGAACGTGCCGCCATCAATCGCCGTATGTTTGATACGCGGGTTCAGCACCGCCATCAGGTTCAGTGCCTGTACCACGTCAGGGCAGTTATGGCAGGAGAGTGAGTAATACGTTTCAAATTCAAAATCGCCGTCAATATCGCGGATCTGCTCGAGCAGAGACTGCGCTTCTTTTGACGGGTGTCCACCGGTCCACAACAGCGCCAGAACCAGCGACGTAAATTCGTGTCCCAGCGGAGAACCTGCAAAACGCGGCCCCTGCGTTGAACCCGGATTGGTGATCAGGAAAGAGGGTTTGCGCACCGACAGGCTGTTGTCTTCTTTAAAGGTGACTTTCTCTGACAGTCCAGCGATTTCAGCCAGCAGTTCCTTGATTTCCGCCGATTTAGCGCTGTCATCCAGCGTCGCAATCAGCTCAACAGGTTTCGTCAGTTTCTCAAGATAAGCCTTGAGCTGGGTTTTCATATTTGTGTCGAGCATTGTTCTTCCCTCTCTGAAAACATCATCATGCAAGCTGATTTGGCTGAGTCTGCATTAATACAACTTGCGTCATGGTGCTGAATAAAACGGGCACCCATAAGCACCCGTATGTGAGGTAAATTCCCAGTATTTCTTGTCACAGGAAGGCAGCAAACTTATGAATCCCCGGGAGCTTACATAAGTAAGTGACCGGGATGAATAAGCGCAGCCAACACACCTGTGGCATGAAAAACGCCGGAATTTTTAGATTTTACCGACCAGATCAAGGGATGGAGCCAGCGTCGCTTCGCCTTCTTTCCACTTAGCCGGGCACACTTCGCCTGGGTGAGAAGCAACATACTGAGCGGCTTTGATTTTACGCAGCAGGTCAGAAGCATCACGGCCGATACCTTCAGCGGTAACTTCGATCGCCTGGATGATACCCTGCGGGTCAACAACGAACGTCGCGCGGTCTGCCAGACCTTCGTCTTCACGCATGTTGTCGAAGTTACGGGTCAGGGCGCCAGTCGGGTCGCCGATCATCGCATATTTGATTTTGGCGATGGTGTCGGAGCTGCTGTGCCATGCTTTGTGGGTAAAGTGGGTGTCGGTAGAGACGGAGTAAACGTCTACGCCCAGCTTCTGCAGTTCTTCGTAATGGTCTGCAACGTCACCCAGTTCGGTCGGGCATACGAAGGTAAAGTCAGCCGGATAGAAGAAGAAGACGCTCCAGCGGCCTTCGGTATCTTTCTCGGTCACTTCGATGAATTCACCGTTTTTGAACGCCTGGTTTTTAAAAGGTTTAATTTTGGTATTAATCAAAGACATCTGTACTTCCTCCATGTTTTCGTTGAGAGATAAGTTACCGAAGATTGACTGACAGGGCTAATGCGTTTCCTTTATCAAATCAATAAGCGTTAGCTAACAAACCTCTCAATTCAACGTTGTGAACGTGCTACGACGCAAAGTAAAAAGGGCCACCTTTGCAGGCAGCCCCGTTACCTGAACTACCCGTGGGTAACTTCAGCGCCAGTGAAACTGGCTATGTGTTGCGCTCTACATTACCTTAACAAAGGCTGTAACAGCGAGAATGATTACACCACCCCACTCCTCAAAGGGCAACGTTCCAGCCTGAGGTCTTATCTATGGCTGTGATAGGTTTCCCCACCGTTCTCGCAATCGCTCTGATTTATAAGGATAAATGATGTTAAAACGTACGCTTTTGCTCTCCCTGCTCCCTCTTTTTGCCTGGGCCGAAGACCTGCCTGCGCCCGTTAAAGCGATAGAAAAACAAGGGATTACCATTATAAAGTCGTTCGATGCGCCCGGCGGGATGAAAGGCTATCTTGGGAAATATCAGGATATGGGGGTCACTATCTACCTGACGCCTGATGGCAAGCAGGCCATTTCAGGCTACATGTACAATGAAAAAGGCGAAAACCTGAGCAATCAGTTGATAGAGAAAGAAATCTATGCGCCTGCCGGACGGGAAATGTGGCAGCGCATGGAAAAAGCCGACTGGCTTCTCGATGGCAAAAAAGAGGCTCCGGTGGTGCTGTATGTTTTTGCTGATCCTTTCTGTCCGTACTGCAAACAGTTCTGGCAACAGGCTCGGCCATGGGTGGAGTCCGGCAAAGTCCAATTGCGAACGCTACTCGTCGGCGTCATCAAACCAGAGAGCCCAGCTACCGCTGCTGCCATTCTGGCATCGAACGATCCGGCAAAAACCTGGCATGATTATGAAGCCTCTGGCGGAAAAATGGCGCTCACGGTACCCAAAGCGATTTCTCCGGCACACATGAAAATCCTCAATATGAACCAGAAAATCATGGATGATTTAGGCGCAAACGTCACGCCCGCAATTTATTATATGAATAAAGATAACGTTCTTCAGCAGGTCGTTGGCTTGCCTGAAAAAGCGCAACTGGATGCCATGATGACACATCCATAAGTACTACGGGTAATTATATGCCATTAGATATAATTACCCTGAATATTTCTCATAACACGTTGTAAAAATCACTTCGTCATTTAAGCTTTACTTAAGTAACACTCAAACCAGAAAGAAACATTTCTTTGCAAAAACCCTTTGTTTTTAACCACACCAGCTTGTATAGCAAGCATGTAATATCAATTAAAATATATTCAAAACGGATATATGTAAGATAATTTAATTAATTCATTGAATTTATTTAAGTATTGCACGATCCCAAAAAAGTCTTATATTATAGAGGGATATCTATTTCAGGCGAATGACTTTAACGTTTAAGGATAAGCGATACATGTCCGTTTATAAAATATCATTAAACCAAAATGTTCTTGAAGCCGCTGAAGAACGCATCACCTGGACTCTCGAAAATCTTCCCCGCGTATGCGTCTCCTTTTCCGGTGGTAAAGATTCTGGCTTGATGTTACATCTGACGGCCAATATTGCCCGTAAGCTACACAAAAAAATCAATGTGTTGTTCATTGACTGGGAAGCGCAATTTTCCTGTACCATTAGCTATATTACCGCGCTGCGCGAAATGTATGCCGATGTCATCGACCATTTCTATTGGGTTGCCCTTCCGCTCACCACCCAAAACTCACTGTCACAGTTTCAGCCTGAATGGCAGTGTTGGGAACCCAATGCCCAGTGGGTTCGTCAACCGCCGCCAGACGCCATCACCGATCCGGGTTATTTTCCCTTCTATCAATCCGGCATGACCTTCGAACAGTTTGTACGTGAATTTGCCGACTGGTTTTCGAATAAACGCCCGGCAGCGATGATGATCGGGATTCGGGCCGATGAATCCTATAACCGTTTTGTAGCAATCGCCAGTTTACGTAAACAGCGTTTTGCCGATGACAAACCCTGGACGACCGCCGCACCAGGCGGACATACCTGGTATATCTATCCATTGTATGACTGGAAAACAGCCGATATCTGGACCTGGTTTGGTCGCACCAATTTGCCCTGTAATCCGCTCTACAACCTGATGTATCAGGCCGGTGTTCCGGCCCGTTACATGCGTATTTGTGAACCATTTGGCCCTGAACAGCGCCAGGGATTATGGCTCTATCATGTTGTTGAACCGGAAAGATGGGCCGCGATGTGCGAGCGCGTGAGTGGCGTCAGGAGCGGCGGGATCTACGCCGGGCAGGATAATCACTTCTATGGTCATCGAAAAATTCTCAAGCCCGATCACTTGAGCTGGCAGGACTACGCCATGCTGTTACTGCTCAGCATGCCCATCTCCACGGCAGAGCATTACCGCAACAAAATCGCCGTCTATTTACAGTGGTACAAGAAAAACGGCCTCGGAGAGATCCCGCAAACGCAGACGGGTGATATCGGTTCGAAAGATATCCCCTCCTGGCGACGCATCTGCAAAGTGTTATTGAACAATGATTACTGGTGTCGGGCGCTCTCTTTCAGTCCAACTAAACCGAAAAGTTACCAGCGTTATAGCGAACGCATGAAAGCGAAACGCAAGGAATGGGGAATTTTATGCAACAACGATTAACTCAGGACCTCCTTAGCTATCTTTCTGGCTTATCTGATGACGAAAGAATTAAAGCCATCAATGAGTTCAGAAAGGCGATTCACAGCGTCAGTCCATTTCGCAACGAGCCGGTTGACTGTGTGCTATGGATAAAAAACGATCGCATTTCGCCTAACGATTACAATCCTAATAACGTCGCACCACCGGAGAAAAAGCTGCTGCTGAAATCCATTGAGGCGGATGGCTTTACCCAACCCATTGTTGCCACCCAATCCAGTCCGGAAGAGTATGAGATCGTCGACGGTTTTCACCGCCATGAACTGGGGAAAAGCAAAGCCTCGCTTAAATCCCGTCTCAAAGGCTATTTACCCATTACTTGTCTGGAAGGGGAGCGGCATGACCGCATGGCAGCAACTATTCGCCATAACCGTGCTCGTGGCCGTCATCAGATCCACGCGATGTCAGAGATCGTACGTGAACTGGCATTACTGGGATGGGAAGACGAAAAAATCGGTAAGGAACTGGGGATGGACGAGGACGAAGTCCTGCGCCTGAAACAGATCAACGGTCTTCAGGAGCTGTTTGCCAGTCGTCGGTTTTCAAAAGCGTGGACGGTGAAATAACCTGATTATGCCGGATGACGTGCTTATCCGGCCCGAAGATCCTTGAGTTTAACAGCAGCGCGCCCCGCCCTTTCCGCCATAGCGCGCATCCTGACGCTCACGGAAAAACTCCTCATAGGTCATAGGCGTCTGATCCGGATGGGTGATCCGCATATGCTC
The DNA here is from genome assembly GCF_030337175.1 of Citrobacter sp. Ca225. Lineage (NCBI taxonomy): Bacteria > Pseudomonadati > Pseudomonadota > Gammaproteobacteria > Enterobacterales > Enterobacteriaceae > Citrobacter > Citrobacter sp. Ca225. The sequence continues at coordinate 347,086 of NZ_JAOWCD010000099.1, forward strand.
GACATAGTTGTCATAGTCCGGCACGCCAATCATGAGTTTCGCGGCCTGGCCCAGATATTTCCCGGCTTTCGAAAGCGTATCAAACATCATTACCACCTGTCAGAAAATCCCCTCTCCCGATCGGGAGAGGGGCATAATTACACGTTAGTGCGCGCCTTTGGCCTGCGCAACGATCTCTTCCACATTTTCCGGCATCGGCTCATACGGCGTCTCTTTTGCCGTCGGCTTGTCCTCTTTGAGAGCGGCGAGCGCCGTCTTAATGGAGAACAGTGCCAGTACCACGACCACCACCATGAAGAAGATAGTCAGGCCCGCATCCAGACGGTTGTTAAACACCAGTTGCGCCAGTTGCGATTCCGTGTACTGCGGCGGGATATTGCCGCTGTCGATCATCGCCTGGAACTTATTGGCAATCGCCAGGAAGCCCACTTTTGTATCCGGGCTGAAGGATTTCTGCCAGCCCGCCGTCAGGGTACAAATCAGCAACCATGCAGTCGGCACCAACGCCACCCACGCATAACGCTGACGTTTCATCTTGAACAGGACAACCGCGCAGAGCATCAGTGCCATACCTGCCAGCATCTGGTTAGCGATACCAAACAGCGGCCACAGGGTGTTAATGCCGCCTAACGGATCCACCACGCCCTGATGCAGGAAGTAGCCCCACGCCAGCACGCACAGTGCGGTCGCCAGCAGGTTGGCAGGCAATGAGTCCGTACGTTTAAGGCCTGGAGAAACGACACCCAGCAGATCCTGCAACATGAAGCGCGCGGCACGCGTCCCCGCATCGACCGCCGTCAGAATAAACAGCGCTTCGAACAGAATGGCGAAGTGATACCAGAAGGCCACATCCATCATCCCACCCAGCGCGCCGTGCAGGATATAGGCCATCCCCACCGCCAGCGTAGGCGCACCACCCGCACGGGAGATAATCGACTGCTCACCCACCTCGTTAGCAATCTGATGCAGCGTGTCCGGCGTAATCGCAAAGCCCCAACTGCTGACCACCTGAGCGGCAGACGCCACCACATCCGCTGTGCCGGCAGGCGCCAGCACGGCCATTGGGCTGTTCATAGCGAAGTAGACGCCCGGATCGATGATGCAGGCAGAAACCAGCGCCATGATGGCGACAAACGATTCCATCAGCATACCGCCGTAGCCAATGAAGCAAGCCTGACCTTCGTTTGCCAGCATCTTCGGCGTCGTGCCGGAGGAGATCAGCGCGTGGAAACCCGAAACGGCGCCACAGGCGATAGTGATAAACAGGAACGGGAACAGGTTACCTGTCCACACCGGCCCGGTACCATCGACGAATTTAGTCAGCGCAGGCATCGTCAGCGTTGGACGCATGATCAAAATGCCAACCGCCAGACCAACAATGGTCCCGATTTTCAGGAAGGTCGAGAGGTAGTCACGCGGCGCCAGCAGCAGCCACACCGGCAATACCGCCGCCACGAAGCCGTAACCCACCAGCATCCAGGTTAACTGAACCCCAGTGAAGTCAAAGTACGGCGCCCAGGTAGGACTTTCCGCGACCCAGCCGCCGGAAATAATCGCAAACACGAGGAACACCAGACCGATAACCGACACTTCGCCGATACGACCCGGACGCAGATAGCGCAGATAGATCCCCATAAAGATCGCCAGCGGAATCGTAAACGCGACGGTGTAGGTTCCCCACGGACTGTGGGTCAGCGCTTTCACCACGATCATCGCCAGCACCGCAAGGATAATCACCATGATCATGAAACAGGCCACCAGCGCAATCACCCCTGCGGTTGGGCCCATCTCTTCTTTGACCAGTTCACCCAGCGAGCGGCCATCGCGACGCGTCGACACGAAGAGCACCATGAAATCCTGTACCGCCCCGGCTAAAACCACGCCAGCCAGCAGCCAAATCATGCCCGGCAAATAGCCCATTTGCGCCGCCAGTACCGGCCCGACTAACGGACCCGCGCCGGCAATCGCCGCAAAATGGTGACCAAACAAGACTTTTTTATCGGTGGGGACGTAGTCGAGCCCGTCGTTATGACGTACTGCAGGCGTCATCCGCGTCGGGTCAACCGCCAGCACATTTTTGGCGATGTACAGACCGTAAAAACGATAGGCAATGAGATAGACACAGACCGACGCCACGACTATCCACAGTGCGTTGATCTGTTCCCCACGGTTTAGCGCAATATAACCCAGAGCAAATGCACCCATTACCGAGAGCACTGTCCAGATGAGGTATTTCCCTGATTTATTCATGGTTGTTATCCGTTTGCGTGTTCCAGAGAAGAGAGATGTTACATTTTGTTTCTATAACATCTTTTCTGGTTTTAACAACCTGACAACCCAATAAACCTGAAGTATCACCGACTATTTACATTGCATTGTTAACTGGATCACTCCATTCACCCGTTAACGCTGCAATCACATAACATTAAGCGTGCTCAGCCCAACACTGCGGTTCCCAGTCGGCAAGTACAGCAACGCCGCCCTTGCTCATCAAACACCACGATTTCCCAGCTCTGGCTTTGACGCCCCAGATGCAGCGGCTGGCAGACACCGCGCACCTTACCCTGCGAAACCGCCCGGTGATGAGTGGCATTCAGTTCTGTCCCAACCACGCATTGCCCGTCGCGGGTCATCAGATAACCCGCCATTGAACCTAACGTTTCGGCCAGCGCCGCTGAGGCTCCGCCGTGCAGTAAACCAAAGGGCTGGTGTGTGCGGGTATCCACCGGCATTTCGGCTTCCAGCACGTCGTCACCAAGTCGGGTATAGATAATGCCCAGATGCGCCACCATCGTGTTCTGACTGGTGGCGTTCAGTTCATCAAGCGTGAAATGACGTTTCCAGATCATCGTTACGCTCCCAGCGTGGAGCCGCCGTCCACCACGATGTCCTGCAGCGTAATGTGGCTGGCCAGATCGGAGGCAAGGAACAGAATGGTGTTAGCGATCTCCTGCGGTCGGGCAATTTTGCCTAAAGGAATACCGAGCTTAAACTGCTCACCAAAGCCGCGAATGCGCTGCTGTTCCGCATCATCACTGACCCACAGCGTGCGCTGCATGTCAGTATCCGTTGATCCTGGCGACACCAGATTACAGCGCACTCCGCTGCCCGCCAGTTCCAGCCCAACGGTCAGCGCCAGACTTTTCAGCGCCGCCTTCGACGCCCCATAGGCGCTCATGCCTATACGTGGCGTATGCGCGGCGTCTGAAGCCACGGTCACTATCGCCCCACCCCGCTGATGGCGAAACTGCGCCATCGTCTGCTGGAACAGGTTAAAAGCACCACCAACGTTAACTGCAAACGTCTGCTGCCAGTCGTGCGGACTCAGCGCGTCGGTCGCGCCCATGCGTAAAATCCCGGCAGCATTCACCAGCACGTCCAGCCGGTCGGTTTGCACCAGCAGGCGCTGACAAACCTCAGCTACCTGTCCGGCATCCGCCACATCCATCACTTCGGTAACAAACGGGTAATCCTGCAAAGCGAACTCACGATCGAAGCCCGTGACCTGTGCTCCGGCCTCAACAAACGCCAGCGCCGTGGCATAACCAATGCCTTTACCTGCGCCGGTGACCCACACCGTTTTGCCGTAATAATCGAATCCAGCCATCAGCGCACCTCGCGAGAGAGTAGCGCCCACCAGGCATCAATGGTCGGGTTTTTCGCCAGCATCACGAAGTCGATATCACCACGCACTTTCCGCCAGCGTGCTGCCAGCGCCATCATCCGTACCGAGTCGAGACCGTAATCGATCAGGTTCTCGTCATCCATCGGTTCATCGGACTCATCGAGCAGCGGTAAAATCAGCGCGCGCAGTTCCTCTTTGCTGGTTGGTACCGGCGCGGGCAACAACTCCTGAGTCATTACGACCCGACCTGAACGTCCCGCAACATACTTCAGCGACATCAGGTGTTCTTCACGGCTAAAGTCGGCCAGCGCGTCCGCTACCATGAACGGCTTGATATCGCGCATAAAAGCGTCCGTCGCGGTGGTCATGCAACCAATGTGTGCATATACCCCGGTGATAATAAGCTGATCGCGACCGGTTTCTTTCAGCATCAGTTCCAGCGGGGAACGGTGAAACGCGCTGTAACGCCATTTCACCAGTACATTATCGGCTTCATCCGGTGCCAGCGCGGCAACCACTTTTTGCTGCTCTGGTGAGCGTGTCAGTCCGGGACCCCACATGTCGTTAAGCAGGGCACGATCTTCATCGCTCTGATCTTTCGGCTGTGCGGTGTAATAAACCGGAATATTATGGGCTTTACAGTAATTGCGCAGCGCGGCGATATTGGCGATCACCTGTTCCATCATCGGACAGTTTTCACCCCAGAAGCTGACGAAGTAGTCCTGCATATCGTGGATCAGCAGCGCTGCACGGTCCGGCTCGAACGTCCAGTTGACCTTATTGACCGGAATATCGAGCGCGGTTGGCAGCGCGTAAGCCTGCAGTTTAGGAATTGCCATTGCGTGTTCTCCTTCAGGCCGAACGTGTTGCCAGCCACTGACGTAATTGTTTTTTATCGACTTTACCCACCGGGGTCAAAGGCAGCGCCTCAACGGTTTCCACCCGGTCCGGTAACTTGAATTCAGCGACGCCCTGCTCACGCAGAAAGCGGCGCACCTGTACCGCGCGCAGCGGTTCTTTCACCACCAGATACGCGCAGCTTTTCTCCCCCAGCAGCTCGTCTTCCATACTGACCAGCGCCGCATGAATCACCGCCTGATGACGCAGTAACAGGTTTTCGATCTCTTCCGCGGCGATCTTCTCGCCGCCACGGTTGATCTGATCTTTCTCTCGTCCCTGAACGGTGATGTAGCCATCCTCGTCAATGGCGATCAGATCGCCTGAGCAGTAAAAACCGTTGGCGTCAAATGCGCTGGCGTTATGCTGCGGGCTTTTGTAATAACCGCGGAAGGTATAGGGACCACGTGTCATTAGCCGTCCCGTTTCCCCTTGTGGCAGCGGGTTGCCGTCGGCATCTGCCACCCACACTTCATCATCCGGACACATCGGACGCCCCTGGGTATTGATTACCCGCTCCGGGCTGTCGTCGAGACGGGTATAGTTCACTAAACCTTCCGCCATGCCGAAAACCTGCTGCAACTGGCAGCCGATTTCGGCTGGGATCCGCGCCGCCAGGGATGCAGAGAGGCGCGCACCACCAACCTGCAACAGCTTCAGCGAAGCCAGCTGCGCATTGCTGCCCCATTCATTAATCGCCTGTAACCACAGGCTGACCGCTGGCGGCACCAGCGCCGTCGCGTTGATCTGATGTTTTTCAATCAGCGGGAAGCACAGCGTGGCGCTCGGGTCCGCGGCCAGTACGACCGTTCCCCCCGCCAGAAATACGCCCAGCGATCCGGGTGAACTCATGGCGTAGTTATGCGCAGCAGGGATGGCGCATAAAAAACGCGTATCGGCGGTGAAGTGACAGATTTCATTACTACGACGCACGCTGTAGTAATAGTCGTTGTGGGTTCGCGGGATCAGCTTCGGCGTCCCGGTCGTGCCGCCAGAGAGCTGGAAGTACGCCACCTCATCCGCAGGCGATGGCGTAGCAGTAAACGCGTCTGCCGGCTGGTTTATCGCCGCTTGCAGGCAGTGCTCGCCACTGTCATTGAGCAGATGCACCACGCGAATAGAATTATGCTGAGCAATAAACGTATTCAGAAAATCATTGTCGGCAAACAGCGCGTGCTGACGATCGGCAATCAGCAGCGCGGGCTCGATCTGCGTCGTATACGCGGTAAGTTCGGTGCGTTGATGACTGAACAGCGCAAGCACGGGCGCGACGCCAAGCTTCAGCAGCGCAAAGAACGTGATATACAACTCCGCCACGTTGCCCAGTTGTACCAGCGCGGTTTCGCCGGATTTGATCCCCTGACGGCGCAGCGTACAGGCGAGGTTATCCACCGCCTGGTTCAGTTCACGATAGCTCAACTGGCGCTCACCCTCGATGACCGCCGTATGGTCGCTTTCTGCATGGCGGGTCAAAATATCCGTCAGCGGCAGATCCTGCCAGTAGCCTTTTTCGCGGTACCGACGGGCAAATTCGTCAGGCCACCGGGTGAAAGGAATGCTCATCATCGCTCCTTAATGCAATCCAAAAACGTTCAACATTGTGGAAAGTTTGACGCCGGTTTCACGCCATTCCCCCACCGGTGAAGAGGCCGGGACGATCCCTGCGCCTGCAAACAGACGCACCTGGTTTTTCCGTAATGTCGCGCAGCGGATGGTCACTACCCACTCTCCGTTGCCTTCGGCGTCACACCAGCCGACGATGCCACCAAACAGTTCGCGATCAAACGGCTCCAGTTCGGCAATCAGTTGTTTTGCCACCTGATGCGGGAAACCGCTCAACGCAGGCGTCGGGTGCAGCAGACAAGCCAGCGTCAGGGCGTTTTCTCCGGCATTGGCTGTGCCTTCAAACGGCGTGCCGAGGTGCCAGAGCGTGGGCGTGGTGATGAGCTGCGGTGAAGACGGTAGTTGTAGATCCTGACAGCGATCGCGCAGTACGGTTTTCATCGCCTGCGTAACCAGCTCATGTTCATGGCGATCTTTTTCAGAGGCCAGCAGGCGGTTTCCGGCTTCCCGATCCAGTACGTCATCAGGCTGACGGCGCGCGGAGCCCGCCAGCGGCAGCGAGCTGAAGCGATCGCCTTCTTTGCGCAGCAACAATTCTGGGCTCGCGCCGAGCAAAATGCCGCCATCGCGCAGTGGGACATGGAAGTTGTAACTAACCGGGTTTTGCGCCACCAGACGTTCCAGCAGCGCACCGCTGTTGATCTCAGCGTCGGTGGTGATGTCAATCAGTCGTGACAGCACCACTTTGTCGACTTCAGGCGTCGCTGTCAGCGCAGCGGCGCGCGCGACCATCGCTTCGAACGTCTCCTGCTCGGGAATCGCGTTACGCGCCGTGACGTTGAGTGTTTGATGATCGGTAAAGTAACGTGATGATCGCTGCTTTTCCTGACGAGAAAAGGTCTGCCAGCGCTGAGGAATAAACAGCGACGATGGCTGGCGAGTATCGAACGGAATCGCCCCCACCATAACCGGGTTTGCGATACCCTGCGCTTTGGCATCGGTGAACAGTGCGTGTAATTTTTGTTGGAAGGGGCTGTCTGGCGAATCACCGTTAATGGCGGGTTCATCGAAGCGGGCGAAGCATCCTGACGTCGTGAAACTCCGATACGGCGACATAAAGAAAAAACGCTGGGGTGCAAGTGTTGCCATGGTCTGCTGAACTTCCTCGGCCAAAGACGTATCCATATCATCCTCCAAAAATGATAAAGGTTTTAATAATGATTATCATTTATATTTTCGGGCGCTAACCTAAAAGCAAACAGGCGACATGTCAACTCTTGAGGTAGCACAAAGTGCGACTAATGCTTGCATCCCTTACGCTTAATAATAAAAATGAGAAGCATTAATAACTCAGCACAGGAACTGATTTGTGAGACTGCCTTCCCTGCTCGTTACGCTCTTCGTTTTCGGATTCTCCTCAGCTCATGCGGCGGACTGGCCGCGTCAGGTGACCGACATTCGCGGCAACCATACGCTGGAACACAAACCTGAACGCATCGTCTCTACCAGCGTCACGCTGACCGGTTCATTACTGGCGATTGATGCGCCGGTGGTCGCCAGCGGGGCGACAACCCCCAATAACCGCGTGGCTGACGATCAGGGATTCTTACGTCAGTGGGGTGACGTGGCAAAAGCACGCAAGCTGACGCGTCTGTATATTGGTGAACCGAACGCCGAAGCGGTGGCAGCACAAATGCCCGATCTCATTCTGATTAGCGCGACCGGCGGCGACTCCGCCCTGGCGCTGTACGATCAGCTCTCGCCTATTGCCCCGACGCTTATCATCAATTACGACGATAAAAGCTGGCAGTCGCTGCTGACGCAGTTGGGCGAGATTACCGGCCAGGAGAAACAGGCCTCCGCACGTATTGCCGAATTTGATAAGCAGCTAACCATCGTTAAGCAGCAGTTGACGTTGCCGCCACAACCGGTGAGCGCGCTGGTCTACACCGCCGCCGCCCACAGAGCCAATCTGTGGACGCCAGAGTCTGCGCAGGGAAAAATGCTGGAGCAACTCGGCTTTACGCTGGCAACGTTGCCTGGCGGACTGCAGCCCAGCCAAAGCCAGGGGAAACGTCACGATATCATTCAGCTTGGCGGTGAAAATCTGGCGGCCGGACTGAACGGCGAGGCGCTGTTCCTGTTTGCCGGTGACGAGAAAGATGAGCAGGCGATCTACGCCAACCCACTGCTGGCGCACCTGCCTGCAGTACAGAACAAGCGCGTCTACGCCCTGGGCACCGAGTCTTTCCGTCTGGATTATTACAGCGCGATGCAGGTGTTAAACCGTCTCGCCACACTGTTTTAATTGTCATTGCCGGATGGCGGCGATAACGCGTTATCCGGCCAGTCTCACACTAAGCGGGTTCCGGCGGCGTCTGCCGGAATCGACGTAATTCATTGAGTAACAGCAGCAGTAGTAGTCCCACAATCACCAGACCAAAGCCGCTAACGCTCGCCGAAGCCACCGGTGTCATGATCGCTCCCAGACCGCCTAATAACGCCGCACCAATGGCGTCCCCGGTGACGTTTTGCGCCGTCCACAACCCGTTGATGCGCCCTAACATATTTTCCGGCGTCTGCGTTTGCAGCATCGTGTACTGTAACAGCGAACTGATGGCACTCAGCCAACCAAACAGTGCGAGACACACCACGCCTAACGCCCAGACAGGCATCAGGGCAAACAGGCCAATGGCCAGAAACGACCCGATGGTCGAGGCCAGCATAATTAACCCCGGACGCAGGCTGTGCGCCAGTTTCCCGCTGGTGAGCGCACCAACCGCCGCCCCAAGTGGGATGGCGGCGTACAACATGCCAATCTGCGCCGCTGACATCTGCCAGCTAATCGCCAGTGCCGGATAGAGCACGCGCACAGCGCTTGCCATCGTCATCAAGCCGCCGAGCAGCGCAATACCGCCGACAAGCGGACTGGCAAGCAGGAAGCGAAACGCCGCGAGTAGCGATTTCAGCGGATGTTCACGCGGTTGTGGCGGTGGCGGCAGTGCCGGAAGACTCAATAGCGGCAGTAAGGTGATAAAGGTACCTGCCGCCGCCAGACCGAAGTTCCAGGCCACACCGCCGGTGGCGAGCAACAGCCCACCCAGCATGGGCGAAATCACCGAGCCCAGACGCACGGTCAGCATGGTAATCGCCCCTGCCTGCATCAGGTTTTCACGCCCCACCAGCGCAGGCGTCGCCGCCAGCAATGCCGTCACGCCCAGCGAGGCAAAAAAGCCGTCCCACAGACCCAGCAGATAAATGGCAATCAACGAAGGCTCCGGCAGCATGGCGTTCAGGCATAAACCGATGAAGCCAATACCGCAGGTACCGCGCGCAAGCAGGATCACTTTTTTACGTTCATAGCGATCGGCGAGGACGCCACCGACCATCAGCCCGACAAACATCGCACTGCCGGTCAGCGTTACCGAAAGCCCCACCTGCCAGGTGGAATGCGTCATCATCTGGATCTGTACGGGTACCGCGACGCCGAGCAGTCCGAGCGAAACAATAGAGATAAAACGGGCCAGGAAGACCGCGCGAAATGCCGGGTGTGTCTTCAGCAAACTGAGGTTCAGCAGCCAGGATTGTCGATTCATTACAACGCCTTAATGCGATCTTTTTTTCATTATCCATTCAATGGCTGCACATGCTAACATAATCAAATAAGATCGATAACGATAATTACTATCATTATCAGGGAAGTTGATATGTCATGTTCTGTTTCCGTGACGCGTGCCCTTGCCGTGCCCGGATTGTTGTTATTACTGGTTATTGCCACGGCATTAAGTCTGACCATCGGTGCAAAATCCTTACCCGTCTCCGTGGTGATGGAAGCGCTCACCGGCACCTGTCAAAGTGCCGATTGCACTATCGTGCTGGACGCCCGCCTGCCGCGAACGCTCGCAGGATTGCTGGCCGGAGGCGCGCTGGGACTCGCCGGGGCGTTAATGCAAACGCTCACCCGCAATCCGCTGGCCGATCCTGGGCTGCTTGGCGTCAATGCCGGAGCCAGTTTTGCCATCGTGCTGGGGGCAGCGCTGTTCGGCTTTTCCACACCGCAGGAACAACTGGTGATGGCCTTTATCGGCGCGCTGGTGGCGTCACTGATTGTGGCGTTTACGGGCAGTCAGGGTGGCGGTCAGTTGAGCCCGGTACGTCTGACGCTGGCGGGCGTCGCGCTCGCCGCGGTTCTGGAAGGTCTCACCAGCGGTATTTCCCTGCTGAATCCTGACGTCTACGATCAGCTTCGTTACTGGCAGGCCGGTTCACTGGATATCCGCAATCTGCAAACCCTCAAGGTGGTTATTCTGCCGGTGCTGATAGCCGGTACCACTGCGCTGATGCTCAGTCGGGCATTGAACAGCCTGAGTCTGGGAAGTGATACCGCCACCGCGCTTGGTAGCAAAGTCGCGCGTACGCAACTGATTGGTCTGTTAGCCATCACCGTCCTGTGCGGGAGTGCCACGGCGATTGTTGGGCCGATTGCATTTATCGGCCTGATGATGCCGCATATGTCGCGCTGGCTGGTTGGTGCCGACCACCGTTGGTCGCTCCCGGTGACGCTTATCGCCACGCCTGTTCTGTTGCTTTTTGCCGATATCATTGGCCGCCTGATTGTTCCTGGCGAGCTGCGCGTGTCAGTCGTGAGCGCCTTTATTGGCGCTCCGGTGCTGATCTTTCTGGTTCGTCGTCGTCCGCGAGGTGCCGCATGATGTACGTATCGCGTCGTCTGCTGATCGCGTGCCTGCTGCTGACGGTTGGCTGCCTGAGCTTCGCACTCTGGGGTCTGCGCAGTGGCGCAGTGACACTGGAAACCTCGCAAATTATTGCTGCTTTTACCGGCGATGCGCCGCGCAGCCTGAAGATGATAGTGACCGAGTGGCGCTTGCCACGCGTGTTGATGGCACTGTTGATTGGCGCGGCACTCGGCGTCAGTGGAGCAATTTTTCAGTCCCTGATGCGTAACCCGCTCGGCAGCCCTGACGTGATGGGCTTTAACACCGGCGCCTGGAGCGGCGTACTGATCGCGATGGTGCTGTTTGGCCAGCATCTGACGGCTATCGCACTGGCGGCAATGGCTGGCGGGATTCTGACGTCACTGGTGGTCTGGCTGCTGGCCTGGCGCAACGGTATTGAAACCTTCCGCCTGATCATTATCGGCATCGGCATTCGTGCCATGCTGTTTGCGTTTAACACCTGGCTGTTGTTGAAGGCTTCGCTGGACACGGCACTGGCTGCCGGATTGTGGAATGCCGGATCGCTTAACGGTTTGACCTGGGCGAAAACCTGGCCCTCCGCGCCGATCATTATTCTCATGCTGGCAGGCGCTGCACTGCTGGTACGGCGCATGCGTCTGCTGGAAATGGGGGATGACAGCGCATGCGCGTTGGGAGTCAGCGTAGAGCGCTCGCGGCTCGCCATGATGCTGGTCGCCGTGGTGTTAACCGCAGCCGCCACTGCGCTGGCCGGACCGATTTCCTTTATTGCGCTGGTTGCCCCACATATTGCCCGTCGCCTGAGCGGCACCGCACGTTGGGGATTAACCCAGGCCGCGCTCTGCGGCGCACTGTTACTGCTGGCAGCCGATTTGTGCGCACAGCAACTGTTTATGCCTTATCAGCTTCCGGTGGGTGTCGTCACCGTGAGTATCGGCGGTATTTACCTTATCGCCTTGTTAATTCAGGAGTCCCGCAAAAAATGACCGAATCAGTAGCCCGTTTGCGTGGCGACCAGTTAACGCTGGGTTATGGAAAGTTCACCGTTGCCGAAGACCTCAACGTCACTATTCCCGATGGTCATTTCACGGCCATAATCGGACCCAATGGCTGCGGGAAATCGACGCTGTTGCGGACTCTCAGTCGGCTGATGACCCCGGCAAACGGTCACGTCTGGCTGGACGGCGAGCCGATTCAGCGCTATCCCAGCAAAGAGGTCGCTCGCCGCATCGGATTGCTGGCGCAAAATGCCACGACGCCGGGCGATATCACCGTGCAGGAACTGGTGGCGCGTGGGCGCTATCCGCATCAGCCGCTGTTTACCCGTTGGCGCAAAGAAGATGAAGATGCCGTGACGCAGGCCATGCGCGCCACTGGTATTACGCATCTGGCCGGGCAAAGTGTGGATACGCTATCCGGTGGTCAGCGTCAGCGCGCGTGGATAGCGATGGTTCTGGCGCAGGAAACGTCAATCATGCTGCTCGATGAACCGACTACCTGGCTGGATATCAGTCATCAGATTGATTTGCTGGAATTACTGAGCGAACTGAATCGCGAGAAAGGCTACACCCTCGCCGCCGTGCTGCATGACCTCAACCAGGCCTGTCGCTATGCCACTCATTTGATCGCGCTGCGTGAAGGAAAAATTGTCGCAGAGGGCGCGCCGAAGGAAATTGTCACCGCAGAATTAATTGAGAAAATCTATGGGCTGCGTTGCATGATTATCGACGACCCGGTTGCGGGCACACCGTTGGTGGTGCCACTGGGCCGCCGTTAACCGCTGGCCGGAAGGCGCAGAACCTTCCGGTCGGCAATCAGACCAGACGTTCGTTGATCGTGGCGTCATCCCGTTTACGCGATACCATTGCATGCTGGAGAAGTACGCCACCGCAGGCCACAATCCCTCCCAACAGTGCCGCCAGCACGACCACGATCATTCTACCCGGCCCCTGTTTTTTCACCGGTAATGAAGGCTTAAGCTGATATTTGAACGGCGAAAATTTCACGTCCTGAACATTGACGGACTCCAGTTGTTCAACATAATACTGCCGGTTTTTTAGCTCCGCATTCAGTTCAGCCACATCCGTGACTGATTTTTCAATCTCCAGCTTTCGCTGGATCCCATCAGCGCCCAGAGAAATAGAAAAATCAGGATCGTCTTTCACCGCCTGGCCATTACTGTAAACCGGCTTTTTAATTCCGGCGGCATTTGCAATCTCCAGAGAATAATTGAGTCGTTGAATATTGGTATCCAGCTGATTTTTAAGTTTGACGCGCTCCAGAGCCAGACGCTCTTTCTCAAAGCGGGTTTTAACCTCCAGCTGATTGCGAATATTTTCCAGCGAGTCCTGCACGACTATCTCAGAAATAAACTGGATATAGCCCGCCAGTACCTGTTGCGCCTCTTCTTTGGCTGGAGCCGTAAAACTCAGCACCCATGACGTGTACAGTGCTGTTTCATTTTTCTTTCCGACATTGCTGTCTACCGCGCTCATCTTTTCGCTCAGCGCGACAATGGCCCGATGCAGATCCAGTTCATCGATTTTCGCCCCTTTTAACTGCTCCATCACATACGGTGATGCGCGTAAATATTGCTCCAGCAGGGAAGACGACTGAAATTTCTTGATGAAGAGATTGAAGGTATTGTTACGATCCACACTGACATCCAGGTCCAGAACACGCAATCCCGTCAGCGTTCTTTGCAGATCCTGCCACTGAATTGGCTCAGCAGGCGTCACCACTGCTTCACTGGTCCAGCGCTGTGGCAAAAAGAAGGTGATGAATAGCCCCACACACGCAAACGCAAACGTGCACGCAATAATGCGTTTTTTCGCCTGCCATAAAATATCAATCAGGTTTAATAAATCGATTTCATTACTCTGGGTCTGCGGCAACGGAAAACTCGTAAATTCCGTATTTTTATCCTGCTTCACATTTAGTGACGGCATACCGTACGTCCTGATGCTTGTTCCATGAAAGTTATTTATGCCAATAGCGTAGCAAACCCCTAAAACATTCCGAAATACTAATGCACGGATAAAGCCAAATTCAGAATTTGACCCCTGGCGGTAATATTCCTAATAACAGAATTATCACAATAAAAAATCCCCCGTAACAATGACGCGTTGTTACGGGGGACAAATAACTGGCTCAGTATTAATCAATCACGGTTATATTTATTACAACACCCGGCAATGATCGGACCAATATTTTCAAAGGCTGACGGAGAGATAATCTCCACATGCGCGCAGTCCTGGCGATACACATCCAGTTCCGCGATCCACGGCGCCCAACTACGCTCCGGACTTACGCCTTCCGGCAGGGTGCGCTCAGCAACAAACAGCGTCGCGCGCCCATCAAAGGGAACGCTGTGCGCGCTGGTCAGTAAGCGAACCGCATCAGCGTAGTTCCCTTCAATAGTGCTAAACAATTCGCCAGAGGCGTTCCCCTGCTGCGCGGCCAGAAAGGCTTCTCGCTCGCGATCAATCTCCGCCAGCACTTCTGGATCGAGTCCATTGGCCTCTTTCTCTGACCAGTTTTGCGTTTCCGGCGGCCAGGTATCCAGCAGGCCGAGGAAGGCGACGGTTTCCCCCCGCATCCGCAGACGTGCGGCAATGCCGTGTGCCAGCGTGCCACCGAGAGAATAGCCCAACAGGTAATACGGGCCATGCGGTTGTTGTTCAAGGAGCGTCGCCAGATGGTGTTCGCAGACCGCGTCCAGATCGGCTGCCGTCTGCATCGGCCCTTGCGGACGCGGCGACTGAATACCGGTAATGGCCCATTGCGGACTGAGATAGCGCGACAGTACGCTAAACTGCCAGGCAAACCCTGATGCCGGATGGAAACAAAATAGCGTTGGGCCGTCGCTTTTGCGTAACGGTAGCAGCGTTTCAAACCCCAGACGCTGTGCCTCTGCGTCATCGTCTGTATCCAGCAGCGCCGCCAGTTGCGCGACCGTCGAGGCCACCATGACCTGCCCCGGCGTCACCTGACGGGAGAAAGTCCGACTCAATTGCGCCGCCAGCTTCATGGCCAGTAGCGAATGGCCGCCCAGCGCAAAGAAATCGGCCTCAACGTCATTGACGTCACAGTCCAGCAGCTCACTGAATGCCTTCGCCACCGTTGTTTCACTGCCTGGCTGCGGGGCTCTTCCTTTGGTTCGTGACGTTAATTCCGGCATCGGTAGCGCTTTACGATCCAGCTTACCGTTGGCGCTGAGCGGCAGTTGCGCCAGCTGCAACAGCACCACTGGCACCATATGCGGCGGGAGTTTTTCCCGCAGCTGTGCCTGGAGCGAGGGGATATCAAGCGGAAGCCCTGACTGCGAGACCAGATACCCCACCAACTGGCGGGCATCGCCCCCTGTTGCCGCCGCCTGATTAAAGACGCAGGCGTGAACCACCGCCTGTTCAACATCAGGCAATGCCTGCATCACACGATCGATCTCGCCCAGTTCGATACGCTGACCGCGGATCTTGAGCTGATCGTCACTGCGTCCCAGATACTCAACAGCACCATTATCCAGCCAGCGCGCAACGTCTCCGGTACGGTACATCCGCTCTCCCGGCGCAAATGGATCGGCGATAAAGCGACTTGCCGTGAGGTCCGGTCGGCCAAGATAGCCCTGCGCGAGCTGGATGCCGGTCAGATAGAGATCGCCCGCCACGCCAACAGGAACCGGATGCATCATCGCGTCGAGGATACGCAACCCGGTATTCCATACCGGGAAACCAATCGGTACGCTGCTACCAGTAACATTTGCCAGTTCATCCCCCCAGGCCGGATACCAGCTGACATCAACTGCTGCCTCCGTTGGACCATACAAATTATGTAACGGCGCATGCGTCAGCCGTGCCCATTCGCGGCATAAATCAGCAGGTAAGGCTTCTCCGCTGCAAAAGACATGCTGTAACGTTGCGCAACTTTCACCGGCGCTCTCAGGCGTCAGCGACGCGACGAATGCCGCCAGCATCGACGGCACAAAATGGGTCGTCGTCACCCCGTAATGGGCAAAGAAACGCTGCATGGCCAGCGGATCGCGATGCGCTTCCGGTTCCGCCATCACCAGCTTCGCCCCGGCGATAAACGGCCAGAAGAATTCCCACACCGAGACGTCAAAGCTGCACGGCGTTTTTTGCGCCACCACATCCTTCGCCGTCAGCCCATACTGGTTTTGCATCCACAGCAGACGGTTAACAATGGCGGTTTGCCCGACCATCACCCCTTTCGGTCTGCCCGTTGAACCAGAAGTAAAAATGATGTACGCCGTATGCTGCGGTTGCGATAACCCCAGCGGCGCGCTATCGCCTGCCGACAGCGGTTCGCTATAGCAGAGGCTTTCCAGCCCCGGAATATCGCTAAAGCGTGGTAACTGTTCCACTGTGGTGATCAGCAGTTTCGGCTGCGCGTCTTCCAGCATCATTCGCAGACGATCGTCCGGATAACCGGTGTCTAATGGCAGCCATGCCGCACCAGCTTCAACAATTCCGTGCAGCGCCAGCGTCAGAAATACAGAGCGCGGTAAGGCCACCGCGACGCTGTCGCCCGGCTGCACGCCGTGTTCACGCAGCACACCGGCGAGCGCCACCACCTGCTCGCGCATTTCCCGGTAGCTGAAATCATAGCGGGCATCCGCCAGCGCGGGCGCGTCCGGCGTTCTGCTCGCCTGTTCCGCCACCAGCGCACTGAGCGTCGTGGACGGGACCTCAACCGCCGTGGCGTTGATCTGCGCCATCTGCTGATATTCAGCTGGAAGCAGCAGATCGGCATCACCACAGCACAGGGCTGGGTTAGCGGCAAATTGTTCGATCAGCGCCATCAGACGCAGTGCATGCTGTTTGAGCGTTGCTTCATCATAACGTTGTTGGTTGGCGAGAAGCTCAATGCTCAGCCCGCCGCCTTCATCCGGGAACAGTGCCAGTTCAAGATCGTTAACCGGTCCCGTCGCCAGCGTATGAGTTTGCGCCGTGACGCCCGGGATCTCCAGTTGATAATCGAAGACTTTGACGTTAAGCACCGGGGCAAACAGCGGCTCTTCTCCGGCCGCCCGGCCGCTGTCACGGACGATTTGCTCCGCATCATAGCGCTGATGACGGCGCATTTTCTTAAGCTGAGCGGACAGTCGTTTTGCCAGTTCTGGCAGTTTTTCTGCGGCATCAATACGCACGCCCAGCGGTAACACGTTGAGCACGGGGCCGGTGGCGGTCAGCGCCGCCGATCCCATGCGACGCATAAAGATAAAGCCTGCCGCGTATTCCATCCGGCTGCACAGCCGTCCCAGCCAGAGGGCCACCAGCGCCAGCGCCAGATCGGTTCGCTGCACGTCTGGCAGTTGCGCCGCCAGGTGGCGAAACGCGCCTTCCGGAGCGTTAAACTTCATGCGGTAAATGTCAGACGTCGCCGCCCGTCCCGGCAACGGTGCGGGTGAAAGCGACGCTGGCGGCGGAAGCTGTTTACGTTGCTCGGCCCAGAACGCACCGTCCCGTTGCCAGGCCTCACTCTGACGATACTGCTGATACTCTTCCACCACCCCGGCAAACGGCGTGAAGGGTGAGTCAGGTGTCGCGTCACCCCGAAGCCATGCGCTGTAAATCGCAGCTATCTGGCGGGTAATTGCCGGGAAACTGAAACCATCGACCAGTAAATGATGATAGCGCTGATACCAGTACCACTGGTCGTCACCAACCTGGATCAACTGATGATGCACCAGCGGCTTGCCGCCATCGACGCGCAGATTTTGCTGCAGATCGGCCTGCATCAGCGCCAGCGCGGCGTCATGCGGGTTCGCCGCGGTGCGGAGATCGCAAATCTGCGGTTCAGCAAACGTAAAGGCGTCATCAACCCATTGCCAGACGTCGCCGTTATCCTCAGTAAAACGCATCCGTAAGGTATCGGCCTGCTGTAGACCGGTGACGACTGCACGCGCCAGTCGTTGCGCATCCAGTTCACCGGTTAACGCCACATAATGTGCGACGCTCCAGGCGGAAGGTAATGTGGAGAGTTTTTCGGCCATCCAGATGCCGGGCTGTGCGGCGACAAGCGGTAAACGACGGCTCATTGCGCCTCCTGCGAAACGGCATAATAACCGGGAATTAACGTGGTCCAGTGACGCGCCAGCCACTGCTGGCAGGCTTCCTGAGACTGCGGTTCGCATACCACCTGCCAGCCAGCAGGTAATGCGCAATGCTGCGGCCAGAGGCTAAACTGCTGCTGCGAATTTTGCAGAATGTAGAACTGTCCCTGCGGATTATCGAAGGGATTACTGAATTCCATACTCAACTCCTGTCGTGGAAAATCGCTCGCTCAGAGCAGCAGCGTCCAGAGGTCGATCAACCCCTGCGTCAGTCCGCCACGCCAGCAAAGCGCATCATGTCCGCCGTCAACCTGACGCCAGAAAACCGACTGCTGTGTCGTCTGTAGTTGTGTGTAGAGCGCCTGATTCGCGCGCAAGATAACCGGCTCGCGGACTCCCGCCTCGAGAACAATCCGTAGTCCCTTCGCGGACAGCGTGCCGGCGCGGAGTTGCTCAATAATCAGCCCGTTCTGTTGACCGCCACGATGGGGCCACCAGTAAGAACCGGACTGGCTGAGTACGCAGCCAAAGCGTTCCGGCCAGTGCAACCCGGCAAACAGCGATGACAACCCGCCAAAACTTTGCCCTGCAACGATCGTGCGCTCAGGACGATCGCTGAAGGGTGCGGCGCGCCGGACCTGCGGTAATAACTCGTGTTGAACCGCCAGCCAGAAATCCGCGTTGCAGGGAAGTTCACGGCTGCGATGTGTGGTATCGATGGCATCAATAAGCAGATACACCGCCGGTGGAAGTTGCCCCCGCTGAGTGAGTGAAGTGAGCGCAGGCCAGACGGGCATGCTCTGCGCCCAGAATTGCCCGTCGAGGAGAACCGCCAGGGGGCGTTCATCCGGCTGCGCATCACCGGTCGTAAAGACCCATACCCGACGCGTATTACCCAGACGCGCGCTATTCCATTGCAGAACCACCGGCGACGACACTGGCGTTTGTGGGGAGTCCCAGCCCGGTTGCGCAGGGGCGTGCGGCATCTCAAGCGCAGATACTGCGTGCCCTCGTCCCCCTTTCCAGCTCAACGGATTAAGTGGATCGGCAATCGCCTGTGGCAGCAGCTGCCGCCAGCCTTCGCGCAACGCCGCGCGATCCAACACGCCATCAGTCTTCAACGAGGCAAATGACTCCTCCTGCGTTGAGGGAATAAAGCAGTAGCTGCCGCGCCAGTTAGCGCTTAACACGGTCTGCCACTGCCAGACATCCGTTCCGGCAATACGTTGCATCGTCTGAGGAAAGACATTCTGGTGATGATCGGTAACGCCCGTGATGTATACCCAGACTCGCTGAATGGCTGAGTGAAATTCACTCCCCTGCGGATCGCGCCACCAGAAGGTCACCCGGTAATTTCCGTCTGCTTCACGCGTCCATTGCGGACCGTTTTTTGACTGCCACCAGGCCTCGCTGCCTACCGTTAACGCCGTCACCGTCATAACCTCATGTTTATTGTGATTTTTTTCATTGTTTTATGAAATATATTGATAATATTATTGATAACTATTTGCATTTGCAATAGCGTATTGACGCGCCGTGGGAAGCGCGAACAGTTTTTAACCAACCGCGCTGCGGGCTTTTCTGGAACGGAGGGTTTTCGCAGAGGCGGGCGACATCGGGCCGGATACCGATCTCAGGTGTCTGGTACACGTGGCTAAAGAAAAGCAGGAAAGACAATGAACAAGAAGATTCATTCCCTGGCCTTATTGGTCAACTTAGGGATTTACGGGGTAGCGCTGCCCACAATGGCAGAAGAAACCGCTGATAGCACCGCCGTCTCTCATGAAGATACTATTGTGGTTACCGCCGCACAGCAGAACTTGCAGGCGCCTGGCGTGTCGACTATCACCGCAGATGAAATTCGCAAAAACCCTCCCGCTCGCGACGTCTCTGAAATCATTCGTACCATGCCAGGCGTTAACCTGACCGGTAACTCGACCAGCGGCCAGCGCGGCAATAACCGTCAGATTGATATTCGTGGGATGGGTCCAGAAAACACCCTAATCCTGATCGACGGTAAACCGGTGACCAGCCGTAACTCCGTGCGCCTCGGCTGGCGCGGTGAACGCGATACCCGTGGCGATACGTCCTGGGTGCCGCCGGAGATGATCGAACGCATTGAAGTCCTGCGCGGGCCTGCGGCTGCACGATACGGTAATGGTGCCGCGGGCGGCGTAGTAAATATCATCACCAAAAAAGGCAGCAACGAGTGGCACGGCTCCTGGAATACCTATTTCAACGCACCGGAACACAAAGAGGAAGGCGCAACCAAACGCACTAACTTTACCCTCAACGGTCCGCTGGGCGGGGATTTCAGCTTCCGTCTGTTCGGTAACCTGGATAAAACGCAGGCCGATGCGCGCAACATCAACCAGGGCCATCAGTCTGAACGTACCGGTACTTACGCCGACACGCTGCCAGCCGGTCGTGAAGGCGTTATCAACAAGGACGTTAACGGTGTGGTGCGTTGGGACTTCGCGCCGATGCAGTCTATTGAACTGGAAGCCGGCTATAGCCGTCAGGGTAACCTGTATGCCGGGGACACGCAGAACACCAATACCAACCAGTTGGTGAAAGATAACTACGGCAAAGAGACTAACCGTCTCTACCGTCAGAACTACTCGCTGACCTGGAACGGCGGTTGGGATAACGGTGTCACCACCACCAACTGGGTGCAGTACGAACATACCCGCAACTCCCGTACGCCGGAAGGTCTGGCGGGTGGTACGGAAGGGATCTTCGATCCGAAAGCGTCACAGAAATATGTTGATGCCGACCTGAACGACGTCACGTTGCACAGTGAAATCAGCATGCCGTTCGATTTGCTGGTTAACCAGAACCTGACGCTGGGCACTGAATGGACCCAGCAGCGCATGAAGGATATGCTCTCCAACTCGCAAACCTTTATGGGCGGGGATATTCCAGGCTCCAGCAGCACCGACCGCAGCCCTTATTCAAAAGCGGAAATTTTCTCGCTGTTCGCTGAGAACAACATGGAGCTGACTGACAGCACCATGCTAACGCCGGGCCTGCGTTTCGATCACCACAGCATCGTGGGCGACAACTGGAGCCCATCGCTGAACCTGTCACAGGGTCTGGGCGATGACTTCACCCTGAAGATGGGCATTGCGCGGGCGTATAAAGCGCCAAGCCTGTATCAGACCAACCCGAACTACATTTTGTACAGTAAAGGCCAGGGCTGCTATGCCACGGGTGCCGCGACCGGTATCGGCTGTTACATGATGGGTAACGACGATCTGAAAGCAGAAACCAGCATCAACAAAGAGATTGGCCTTGAGTTCAAACATGATGGCTGGCTGGCAGGGGTGACCTGGTTCCGCAACGATTATCGCAACAAGATCGAAGCCGGTACGGTACCGATGAGCCGTACGTCTATCACCAACAAAGGCAAAACCACCTACACCGATATCTATCAGTGGGAGAACGTACCTAAAGCGGTCGTGGAAGGGCTGGAAGGGACGCTGAACGTACCGGTTAGCAACACCGTTAACTGGACCAACAACATCACTTACATGCTGCAGAGTAAAAACAAAGAGACCGGTGAACGCCTGTCGATAATTCCGGAGTACACGCTGAACTCAACGCTGAGCTGGCAGGTACATCAGGATGTTTCTCTGCAATCCACCTTTACCTGGTACGGCAAACAGGAGCCGAAGAAATACGATTATCAGGGCAAACCGGTGACCGGTTCAGATAAACAGTCTGTCAGCCCCTACAGCATTGTGGGTCTGAGCGCGACCTGGGACGTGACCAAAAATGTCAGCCTGACCGGCGGCGTGGATAACGTCTTCGACAAACGTTTGTGGCGTGAAGGTAATGCGCAAACGACCGGTAGCACGACCGATGTCTCTTATATGCGTGGCGCTGGCGCGCACACCTATAACGAACCGGGTCGTACGTGGTACATGAGCGTTAACACCCACTTCTGATGCCCACTCCCCTCCTCCGTGCGGAGGAGGGGTTTCGGTTTTAATGACACGATGCAGACAACGCACTCCTCTCTCATTCTGGCTCACCACACCTTGCATGGTGTGACGTTTGAACCAGACACCTTCCACGAACACGATCTGCTGTGGCTGCCTCATCATGCGCAACTGGCACGTGCCGGACGTAAACGTAAAGCCGAACACCTGGCCGGTCGTATTGCCGCCGTTCAGGCGCTACGTGAGTGGGGTCATAAAAACGTGCCGGGAATGGGTGAACAACGACAACCGTTATGGCCGGAAGGTCTGTCTGGCAGCATCAGCCACTGCGCCACTACCGCGCTGGCGGTGGTTTCCCACCAGCCAGTGGGAGTTGATATAGAAGCGATATTCACAGCGCAAACGGCGGCTGAGCTGGCAGGCAGTATCGTCACAGAAGCAGAAAAAGTTCGGCTGGCAGGGAGCGGATTACCCTTTGAACAGGCGCTCACGCTGGCATTTTCCGCCAAAGAGAGCGCCTTTAAGGCAACCCCAAAACGCTCGCAGGCAGGCTGCGGATTCATGCATTATCACATTCTCGACGTTCAGCATGACCAGATGAGGTTACAGGCCTTCGACCAGATCTGGCATGTGCAGTGGCTCGTAAAAAATAGCCATGTCATTACCGTGGCAACGGGTTAACCCTCACAGCATTTCCCGGGCCTGGGCCGCAATCGACTGGGCATCGAAACCGTGGTGCTGGCGCATCCAGTTGCGATCTGCTGCCGCAGCGTATTCACCATCCGGGATCCCTAAGCGCTTCAGAACCGCCCCTGTGCCGCCTTCCGCCAGGACTTCCGCCACCAGGCTTCCCAGTCCACCGTTGATATTATGTTCTTCAACGGTAATCACCGCTTTACAGTCTTTCACTGCTGCTAACAAAGCTTTGGTATCGCACGGACGAATGGACGGTACACTCACCACCGTCGCCTGAATACCGGAGTCGGCTAACAGCGCGGCGGCATCGACAATTTCGTGGACCGTAGAGCCCGTCGCCACCAACGCCAACACATCGCCTTCACGTAACGTCACCACGGCACCCGGCACAAACTGATAGCTCTCGTCATGCAGTTCCGGGAGCGCCTTTCCGTCCATGCGAATATACACCGGCCCCTGATAGCCAATGGCATAGTCGATAATCTGCCGACATTCTCGTGGTGAAGAGGGGGCGAAAATCTGAATATTGCCAAATCCACGCATAATAGCGATGTCGTCGATCGCGTGGTGCGTACTCGCCAGCGGACCATAGCTGGCCCCCGCGTTCAGACCAAACAGCTTCACGTTGGTATTGTTGTAGCAAACGTCAACTTTGATTTGCTCATTAGCGCGAGAAATCAGGAAAGGTGCCGCGTTACAGGTGACCGCAACCTTGCCGCCGAGCGCAAGCCCTGCCGCTGTCCCGACCATACTTTGTTCGGCAATCCCCACGTTGACCAGTCTGTCCGGGAACTGCTTAATGAAGGGGCCAATTTTCGCGGTGGAGGTTGAGTCAGCCACAACCGGCACCAGATCAACACCCTTTTCCACCGCATCGATAAACGCCTGAACCATGACGTTCGCGAGATGTTCTGCATTACTCATCTTTCAACTCCTCCAGCGCCAGTTCAATCTCTTCGCCTTTCGGCACCCGGTGGTGCCACTCTGGACGCCCCTGGATAAACGAAATACCCGCGCCTTTTATGGTATTGGCAATCACCACATTAGGTTTCCCTTCCTGTTTCAGTCCTTCCAGCGTACTGACGACCGACGCCATATCATTTCCCTGACATTCGGTTACCTGCATGCCGAAGGCACGCCATTTATCCGCGAGCGGATCGGTATTCATGATTTCACGCGTGGGTCCGGCCAACTGGAGATTATTCTTGTCATTAATGATCACCAGGTTATCGAGTCCATAATGCGCAGCCGCGAGCGCAGCCTCCCAGTTGCTGCCTTCCGCCAGTTCACCATCGCCGGTAATTAAAAAGATACGGCGTGCACTGTTGCTTTTCTTCGCGGCCAGCGCCAGTCCCACCGCAACAGGCAAACCGTGGCCCAGCGCGCCGGTGTTCAGTTCAATACCCGGCGTTTTCTGCCGTACCGGGTGGCCCGGAAGATGAGAGTTGGCGTGCTGGTAGGTGCTCAGCCAGTCAACAGGGAAAAAACCGGCCTCAGCCAGAACACAGTAGTAGCAACCTACCGCGTGACCTTTGGACTGGATGTAAATGTCCCGTTCCGCATCGTCGATACGATCCGGCGCGACATTCAAAATTCGGAAATAGAGCGCGGTGAGCAATTCAACCTGGGAGAGGTCCGCACCGGTATGCCCTCCTGCAGGGCTGTAGGCGTTTAATTTGACGATGTGACGGCGCACCGCTCGCGCAGTGCGCTCAAGAGTCTGGATATCATAGTGCCAGGGATTCATTTAACACCTCTGAATTTATTTTCAATATGGAATATTTATTCCACCAGGGACTAAAAAAACCAGAAATCCCTTTGCTTCGCATCACACGGCTTACGCCACGGCATCTTACTCAGGAACATTCTGCCTCCTCACCGCGACCACATTGACGTCGGGAACAATCAGTTGACCTGAAATCACCATGAATATATATTCACAAATGATTCTTTATTCAATTATGCAACCACATTCTCGTATTTGTCCATCCCTGTTTTTGAGGATTGACTAAAGTTAGAGCTTTATCACACTTACCTGCCTTTTGTTTTCGCGTATGATAAAAGTCTCTAAGATAATGGCTGTACGTAAATGATTTTCGGGGAAATATATGGCTAAGCAGGACGAACAACGGCTATTGGTTAAAATCGCCACCCTTTACTATCTTGAAGGACGCAAACAGTCCGATATTGCTCAACTTCTCTCGCTTTCTCAGTCGTTTATCTCCCGAGCCATCACCCGCTGTCAGAAAGAAGGGGTGGTAAAAATCAGCGTCGTACAGCCCTCAAATATCTTTCTGAACCTTGAGAAAGGGATCGAAGATCGTTACGGACTCAAACAGGCAATCGTGGTGGATACCGAAGACGATGCTACGGACCACAGCATCAAACGCGCCATTGGTTCCGCCGCCGCCCACTATCTTGAAACCCGCCTGCGGCCCAAAGATCTGGTGGGCGTCTCCTCATGGAGTTCAACCATCCGGGCGATGGTTGACGAAGTGCATACTCAGAATCTGAAAGCGGGTGGCGTGATCCAACTCCTCGGCGGCGTCGGGCCAAACGGCAATGTGCAGGCGACTATTTTAACCCAGACGCTGGCGCAACATCTTAACTGCGAGGCCTGGCTGCTCCCTTCACAAAGTATTGAGGGATCGGTTGAGGAGAAAAATAGACTGATCGCCAGCAAGGATGTCGCCGAGGTGATCTCGCGTTTCGATAATGTCGATATCGCCATTGTGGGGGTGGGAATTCTGGAACCATCCCAGTTGCTTAAGACGTCGGGTAACTACTACCACGAAGATATGCTCCAGGTATTGGCCGATCGCGGTGCCGTGGGAGATATCTGCCTGCACTACTACGACAAAAACGGTGAGCCGGTCTTACAGGATGATGAAGATCCGGTCATTGGCATGGCGCTCGAGAAAGTCAAAAAATGCCCCAACGTCGTGGCGCTGGCGGGGGGAACGGACAAAGTTGCCGCCATCAAAGGGGCGCTTAACGGCGGTTATATCGACGTGTTGATCACGGATTATCCTACCGCGCGCATGCTAGTCACAGCCTGAACTCTCTTCCTCTTCGGTCTTTGCGTAAAACGGACTCAACGCAAAGACCGTGTAAAAATCCCTATATTTCAATAAACTGAAAGGATTCACCTCTGCGTTAATTTCGTACAAACCTGATATTCTTCCCGTTGTGTAAGTGTGATTCCCAGCACAATTGATGATTTTTTCTATAGCCCAACTGAAAGATTCTGGCTAAGGTATTAAATAAATAGTCAGCATCGAATATATATTCAAGACATTAAAAATACACGATGTCACAAACAAGCCTGATTAAGTAAAGACGCGACAGCAAGGGAGTCCCTCTTCCCTTCAACGCCGGGACGCAATGTGACTCAGGAGATAATCAATCTATGTGTGCAGCAACGAAAGAGTTCATCATTGCGCTGGATGAAGGGACTACCAACGCGAAAGCCATAGCACTGGACGCACAGGGTCAGGTGGTCGCCAAATTTTCTCAACCGCTGGCCATTCAGACGCCGCGTGAAGGTTGGGTTGAGCAATCCGGCGAGGTATTGATTGATGCATCACTCGATGTGATTGCGAAAGCGATCAATCATGTTGGCGCCGATAACGTCGCGGCTCTGGCAATCAGTAATCAGCGTGAAACCGCCATTGGCTGGTATCGCCAGACGGGCAAACCGCTGAATTCCGCCATCACCTGGCAGTGCACGCGCAGTGCGGCGTACTGTGAAGAACTACGCCACGCCGACAAAGAACACCTGATTAAAACAACGACTGGCCTGCCGATTGCACCGCTTTTTTCCGCCTCTAAAATGCGCTGGCTGCTGGAGTCGGTAGCCGATGGCTCGCGGCTCGCGGCCCAGGGAAAAATCTGTCTGGGGACCATCGACAGTTGGCTGCTGTGGAATTTAACCGGCGGCGAGGCTTTCTGCTGCGACTACTCTAACGCGGCCCGCACCCAATTGCTCAATCTGCACACCGGGCAGTGGGATGACACCATGCTGGAACTGTTCCACATCCCCCGCGCCGCCTTACCGGAAATTAAACCCTCCAGTGGATTATTTGGCTATACCCGCGGCCTGAACGGTATTGCGGATGGTATCCCGGTGATGTCGATGGTTGGTGACTCGCACGCCGCGCTGTTTGGTCACGCCCTCGGCGAGATGGGGTGTGTCAAAGCCACTTACGGCACCGGGTCCTCCGTGATGGCACCGGTGACCTCAGCCCAGTGCGATAGTGGCGCGCTGGCGACCACCATTGCCTGGCACGATGGTGAGAAGATTATTTACGGCCTGGAAGGCAACATTCCACACACGGGCGATGCGGTGGCGTGGATGGCTGATAGTACTGGGCTGAGCGAACTGTCTGACGCCGAACTGGCTCATGAACTGAATACGCTTCCCGCTTCCGTTGAGTCCACCCTGGGCGTGTACTTCGTCCCGGCATTAACCGGGCTCGGCGCCCCCTGGTGGGATGACAGCGCGCGCGGCGTGATCTGCGGGCTGAGTCGCGGCGTTAAGCGTGCCCATCTGATCCGCGCCGCCCTGGAGTCGATTACCTATCAAATCGCCGATGTCGTGGTCGCCATGCAACAGCATGAGGACTTTAGCGTGTCGGCACTGATGGTCGACGGCGGCCCGACAAAGAATGACTGGTTAATGCAATACCAGGCAGACCTGCTGGGCTGTCCGGTGATGCGCAGCGATGTGCCTGAGTTGTCGGCTATTGGCGCCGCGTTACTGGCACGCAAAGCGCTCCATCCCGGCTCGCTCACTGATTTAAAAGCCTTTTTAACCGTACACAGCGCATTTCAGCCCGACATGGCTCGCCATCATCGCCTGCAAAAAAGATGGCAGGAGTGGCGCAATGCGGTGAACAGAACACGATGGAAACCGGCCCCGTCCGCCTGACGCCTCACCAGGGAAGATGCGTGACACCCCTATTCATTAACAGAAGGAGAACCCCGGACCATTAGCCCTGTTTTACAAGAATTCATGCTTTACGTTGTTTCACCGTACCCGACAATAACAACACAGAGAGAACATTGTCATGAAATTACGTTTAACGCTGTTAACCGCTGCAACCCTGACTGCTTTGTCTTTTTCTGCCCATGCGGCAGAAAAAGGGACAATTATGATTATGGTGAATTCACTGGATAATCCGTATTACGCGTCAGAAGCCAAAGGCGCCAGTGAAAAAGCCCAGGAGTTAGGCTACAAAACCACCATTTTGTCGCACAGTGAAGATGTCAAAAAACAGAATGAATTGATTGATACCGCTATCGGCAAAAAAGTTCAGGGCATCATTCTGGATAATGCGGATTCAACGGCCAGCGTCGCCGCCATTGAAAAAGCGAAGAAAGCCGGTATTCCCGTCATATTAATCAACCGCGAAATTCCCGTAGATGATGTGGCGCTGGTGCAAATTACCCATAATAACTTCCAGGCAGGTTCTGAAGTTGCCAACGTTTTTGTTGAGAAAATGGGGGAAAAAGGGAAATACGCCGAGCTGACTTGTAACCTCGCCGATAATAACTGCGTTACCCGTTCTAAATCTTTCCACCAGGTGATTGACCAGTTCCCGGATATGGTCAGCGTCGCCAGACAAGATGCTAAAGGGACGCTTATCGACGGTAAGCGAATTATGGACAGTATTCTGCAAGCCCACCCGGATGTGAAAGGCGTCATCTGCGGTAACGGTCCTGTTGCGCTGGGTGCTATCGCCGCGTTGAAAGCCGCAAACCGCAATGACGTTGTGGTCGTCGGTATCGATGGTAGCAACGATGAACGCGATGCGGTGAAAGCCGGTACCTTACAGGCGACTGTCATGCTGCAGGCACAGGCGATCGCCGCACAGGGCGTGACCGATCTGGATAACTACCTGCAAAAAGGCGTGAAACCAGAGAAACAACGCGTCATGTTCCGCGGCATTCTCATCACCAAAGATAACGCAGATAAAGTACAGGATTTCAATATCAAGTCCTGATCTCGGGTAGTTGCGCCTCTGCGGAGGCGCAGAGGAGAACATTATGTCTAAAAAAGCCTGGCTGGCGCTGGTGGTATTGACCGTGGGCGGATGCCGCATTGTCTCGCAGCAGGAGCTTGCGGATCTGAAATCTCCGCCAAATCCCCATATGGCCAATATAGACCAGACGTGGCAAAACAAAATTGTGCCGCAAATTGTTGGGCAGGCTCGTCCGGTGGCAGATTTAATGGCTGCGTTACAGGCCGAGAAAGACTTCGATAGCGCCTGTAAAAAACTGGGCTATCGTTCTCAGGAAGAGAACCCCTGCATCTTTTACGTAAAGGTTGAAGGCAATATTGGCACGATCGATACCGCTTCCCGGAGTGGAAAAATGACCATCGCGGACAAAAGCGGCAGCAATATTATTGTTCAGATTGGTCCAACATTACGCGGTACGCAATTACGTGATGCTTATAAGGGCGCGACTTACGGCGATTTTAACGACCAGGTGTTATTTGGCGAGTATGGTCGCGCCATTAACGACCAGGCGATAAAAATGATTCAGACGGCCCAACTTAAAACCGGCGAATCGGCGCAAGTGTACGGTGTATTTTCCGCCTGGGATCTTCCTCAGACGATCCCTGATATTACGCCCGCAAAAATTGAACCTGCAGGAGGACAATAACATGCAACAGCAAGATATCGTCACTCCCCAACCCGTCGAATCGGAAGTCATTATTGAAACCCGCAGCCTGTCTCGTGTCTATCCTGGCGTGGTGGCATTAGATAACGTCAATTATCGGGTATATCGGAATAAAGTGAATGTTCTGATCGGAGAAAATGGTGCAGGTAAATCCACCATGATGAAAATGCTTGCTGGTGTCGAAACGCCATCCTCCGGTGAAATTTTTCTGGATGGTACGCCTGTTTCTATGAATTCGACGCATCAGGCTGAAAAATTGGGTATCAGTATTATTTTTCAGGAGTTGAATTTATTCCCGAATATGAATGTCATGGATAATATTTTCATGGCTAACGAGTTTTTTCAGAAAGGGAAAATTAACGAAAAATACCAGTACGCGTTGGCACAAAGCCTTCTAAAGCGACTGGAACTGGATGTTGATCCATACACGCCCTTAGAAGAACTGGGGATCGGCCACCAGCAACTGGTCGAGATTGCCCGCGCGCTCTCAAAAGATACGCGCGTCTTAATCATGGATGAACCCACCTCTGCGCTGAGTCAGTCTGAAGTCAAAATCCTGTTCAACGTGATTGAGCAACTCAAACGACGCGGCGTCACCATTATCTATATTTCCCATCGGCTGGAAGAGCTCATGGAAATTGGCGATTACATCACCATTTTCCGCGACGGTCGCTTTATCAGCGAGCGTCCGGTCAGTGATGCCAGCATTCCGTGGATCATCGAACAGATGGTGGGCGATAAGAAAAAACACTTCGATTATCAACCGGCTCCGCAAGGCAATACAGTTCTCGACGTGCGGGGGCTGACCGCGCTTCACTCCAGCGGCGGCTATAAGCTCAATGACGTGTCGTTCAGCCTGAATAAAGGTGAGGTGATTGGGATCTACGGTCTGCTGGGTGCCGGACGCACCGAGTTGTTCAAAGGACTGGTGGGTCTGATGCCCTGCCAGAGCGGTAGCATTCAACTCAACGGTGAGTGTATCGATAAAGCCCACTTTCAGTCTCGACTTAAAAAAGGGCTTGCGCTGGTGCCGGAAGATAGACAGGGCGAAGGCGTCGTTCAGATGATGTCGATTCAATCCAATATGACGCTCTCTGACCTCAGTCTGCAGGGTTTTCGTCGGGCCTGGAAATGGCTGAATCCGCATAAAGAGCAGACCAGCGTGAAGGAGATGATTCAGCAACTTGCCATCAAAGTCAGCGATCCTGCATTGCCCATCACCTCACTCAGCGGTGGAAACCAGCAAAAAGTGGTACTGGGTAAAGCATTGATGACACAGCCGCAGGTAGTGTTCCTCGATGAACCGACCCGCGGCATCGACGTAGGGGCGAAAACCGACGTGTATCACCTTATCGGCAAAATGGCGCAACAGGGGCTGGCAGTGATGTTTTCTTCATCAGAGCTGGACGAAGTGATGGCGCTGGCGGACCGTATTCTGGTGATGGCTGATGGCCGGATCACCGCTGATGTCCCCCGTCATGCAGTCACCCGCGAGAAGTTGATCGCGGCTTCTACACCGCAAGATTAATCAGGCTGGAATCCATCATGAACCAGAAATATATGATTTACATGTACCTGCTGAAGGCCAGAACGTTTATCGCGCTGCTGCTGGTCATCGCATTCTTCAGCGTGATGGTACCGAATTTCCTGACCACATCTAACCTGCTGATTATGACCCAGCACGTTGCGATTACCGGCTTACTGGCAATTGGAATGACGCTGGTGATCCTCACCGGGGGCATTGACCTGTCGGTCGGCGCCGTTGCAGGCATCTGCGGCATGGTGGCGGGAGCATTACTCACCAATGGCTTGCCCATCTGGGGCGGTAACATCATCTTCTTCAACGTAGCGGAAGTGATCCTCTGTGTCGCCATCTTCGGCGTTCTCGTCGGGTTCGTAAATGGCGCCGTCATCACCCGCTTTGGTGTGGCTCCTTTCATTTGTACTCTCGGCATGATGTACGTTGCCAGGGGATCTGCCCTGCTGTTTAACGACGGTAGCACCTACCCCAACCTTAACGGTATGGAAGCGCTGGGAAATACCGGTTTTGCTACGCTGGGTTCCGGCACGCTGCTCGGGATTTACCTGCCAATCTGGCTAATGATTGCCTTCCTGGTGTTGGGCTACTGGATCACCACCAAAACCCCGCTTGGCCGCTATATCTACGCGATCGGCGGTAACGAATCCGCAGCGCGTCTGGCCGGTGTGCCGATCGTCAAAGCGAAAATTTTCGTGTACGCCTTCTCCGGGTTGTGCGCTGCCTTTGTTGGGTTGATTGTCGCGTCTCAGCTACAAACAGCGCACCCGATGACCGGCAACATGTTTGAGATGGACGCCATCGGCGCCACCGTCCTGGGCGGAACCGCGCTCGCTGGCGGTCGCGGACGGGTATCCGGTTCTATCATCGGGGCCTTCGTCATCGTCTTTCTGGCCGATGGCATGGTGATGATGGGCGTCAGCGATTTCTGGCAAATGGTTATTAAAGGTGTCGTTATCGTCACCGCCGTGGTTGTCGACCAGTTCCAGCAAAAGCTACAGAACAAAGTCATTCTGATGCGTCGCCATGAAGAAAAACAGACGACAGCACCCTCAGCGAATACCGTATCCAGTTAAGTAGCATCACTCCGCCGGGCATCACCTGTCCGGCTTATACAGGGGAAAGAAATATGCAACGTGATTTTCATGGTAAGACGGTCGTCATCACCGGGGCATGCCGGGGAATTGGCGCAGGTATCGCCGAACGTTTCGCCCGGGACGGCGCAAACCTGGTGATGGTCTCCAACGCGGAGCGCGTTCACGAAACGGCAGAGCAACTGCGCCAGCGCTACCAGGCTGATATTTTATCTTTGCAGGTTGATGTCACTAACGAAGAGCAGGTACAGGCGCTGTATGAGCAAGCCGCTGCGCGCTTTGGCACGATTGACGTCTCCATCCAGAACGCTGGTGTGATCACCATCGATTACTTTGACCGGATGCCAAAAGCTGATTTTGAAAAAACCCTTGCCGTCAATACCACAGGGGTGTGGCTCTGTTGCCGGGAAGCGGCGAAATATATGGTGAAACAGAACCATGGCTGTCTGATTAACACCTCTTCCGGTCAGGGACGTCAGGGCTTCATTTACACCCCGCACTATGCCGCCAGCAAAATGGGGGTGATTGGTATCACGCAGAGCCTGGCGCATGAACTGGCCCCGTGGAACATCACCGTTAACGCCTTCTGTCCAGGGATCATCGAAAGCGAAATGTGGGATTACAACGACCGCGTATGGGGCGAGATCCTCAGTACCGATGAAAAACGCTATGGCAAAGGTGAACTGATGGCGGAGTGGGTTAAGGGCATCCCCATGAAACGCGCCGGTAAACCCGAGGACGTCGCCGGACTGGTCGCCTTCCTGGCCTCTGACGATGCGCGCTATCTTACCGGACAAACCATCAATATTGATGGTGGCCTGATTATGTCGTAATACCCGCCAGGGTATTGATGAAGAGAGTTATCACTATGATCGCAAAAGATTTTGCTCAACAACTGTTTAACCTGCAAGGACGCGTCGCTTTCGTCACGGGCGCAGGTAGCGGCATCGGTCAGACCATTGCCTGGGCGCTGGCCAGCGCGGGTGCACGGGTCGTCTGTTTTGATCTGCGTGAAGACGGCGGATTGAAAGAGACCGCTAATCATATCGACGCGATGGGGGGGCAGTCGGCACTCTATACGGGAGATGTTCGTCAGCTTAGCGACCTTCGCGCCGCCGTTGCCCTGACCAAAGAACGGTTTGGTCGTCTGGATATCGCGGTGAACGCTGCCGGTATTGCCAACGCTAACCCGGCCCTGGAAATGGAAAGCGAACAGTGGCAGCGCGTTATCGACATCAACCTCACGGGCGTCTGGAACTCCTGCAAAGCGGAAGCGGAACTGATGCTCGAATCCGGCGGCGGATCTATCATCAACATCGCCTCCATGTCCGGGATCATCGTCAACCGAGGCCTTGAACAGGCGCATTACAATAGTTCTAAAGCGGGGGTTATTCACCTCTCGAAGAGCCTGGCAATGGAATGGATTGAAAAAGGCATTCGTGTGAACTCCATCAGCCCGGGATACACCGCCACGCCGATGAACACCCGTCCAGAGATGGTTCATCAGACACGTGAATTTGAAAGTCAGACACCAATACAGCGCATGGCAAAAGTGGAGGAGATGGCAGGTCCGGCGCTGTTCCTCGCCAGCGATGCGGCTTCGTTCTGTACTGGCGTCGATCTCGTTGTGGATGGCGGATTTATCTGCTGGTAGACAGATAATCGCCCGCAGCCAGGACGGACTGCGGGCGAGGTGCTTAAGCGGGTGCCGTCTCATCCAGACCTGACTCGCGGATATGCGGGGATAACTCCCCGCATAACGGCTACTTCTTCGTTTAGCTCGTCCTACATGCCCGGGAACAACACGCCATTTCCTGGCGCTTCGCGATCCAGATGAATGAAGTTCAGATGACGTTCGTACTGGTCGAGGATATCGGTAATCACCTGCTCTTTGCTGTAGTCCATCAGGTCATTGCCCTGGCTGCCTTCCAGCAGGAAGGTCTCCAGCCGGTAATAGGTCGATTTCCCGCTGCGCGCACGGTAGGTGAAACCAGGCACGGCATACTGCTGAGGCCAGATCTGGTAGATAAAGTTACGTTCATCGCCCATATGCACCAGCAGGTCGAGGTGACCAAGATTGTCCCCTTCTTCTGGCGGCATACTTTGCAGTTCCACCCTCGCGCCACGCAACCGCAGCTCCTGCGCGACCTCTTCCATCGCCGGATAACAGACTGTTTTCATCATCTCGCGGGTGTAGCGTGTGCCGGGATAGTTCATCAGGCGTGACAGACGTTTTTTCCAGCTCAACCGATCCTGCACGCCCATGGGGCGCGGCGCGGTATGGCGGCTGGCGCTCTCGCGGCGATAATCTTCTACCTTGAGCGATTTATACAACCCGGCCATCACAAAGAAAATCACAAAGCTGAACGGCAGGCCCATGATCACCGTGGTGTTCTGCAGGGCTGAAATTCCGTTCGTCATCAGCATTCCCAGGGTCAGCAGCCCGATGGCCACCGACCAGAAGATACGGATCCAGTTTGGCGCATCGCTGTTGATATCCTTCAGCTTCGAGGTGAAGTTTCCCAGCACCAGCGCGCCGGAATCGGCTGACGTCACATAAAACAGCAGACCGGTGATGGTAGCGACGGAAGCGCTAAACGTGAATGCCGGATATTGTGCCAGCAGGCTATAGAATCCGCGCTCCGGATGCACCATCGCTTCCTGGGCAAATCCCGCATCGCCGTGGATAATTTCATACAACGCGCTGTTGCCGAACACCGACAGCCACAGCAGAGTAAAGGTGAACGGAATAATCAACGTACCGAAGACAAACTGACGGATGGTACGCCCACGTGAGATCCGCGCGAGGAACAGACCGACAAACGGCGACCATGCCACCCACCACGCCCAGAAAAATAGCGTCCAGTTATTCATCCACTCAACCGGACGATCAAAGGCAAAGCTGTTGAGCGTCATCCCCATAAAGCGATTCACATAGTCGCCCACATTGAGCACCAGCGCGTTGAGCAGGAACGAGGTGTCGCCCATAAACAGCACAAACAGGATCAGCCCCAACGCCAACAGAACATTAAGCTCTGAAAGTACGCGGATGCCCTTATCCACCCCGGAAGTGACCGAAATCGTGGCGATCACCACCGACAAGACAATCAGCGCTGCTTTCGCCGCCATCGAATCCGGGATATCAAACAACACGCTCAGACCGTAGTTGAGCTGAACCACACCAATACCCAGCGTCGTGGCGATACCAAAAATAGTTCCGATGACAGCGGCGATATCGACACTATGCCCAATCGGTCCGTTGATGCGTTTACCGAAGATCGGATACAGCGCAGAACGGATGGTCAGCGGCAGGTTATAGCGATAGCTAAAGTAACCCAGCGCCATGCCCATCAGAGCATACATCGACCAGCCGGTCAGGCCGTAGTGGAACAACGTCCAGACCATCGACTGGCGCGCCGCTTCAATGGTCTGCCCTGCCCCTTCTGGTGGCTGCATATATTGCGTCACCGGCTCCGCCACAGAGAAGAACATCAGGTCGATACCAATCCCGGCGGCGAAGAGCATGGCCGCCCAACTGAGCAGACTGAACTCCGGTTTCGACTGCTCCGGGCCGAGCTTTACCGAGCCAAAACGCGAACAGGCAATGAAAACAACAAAGACGATGTACAGCGTGGCCGCCAGCAAATAGTACCAGCCAAAGGTTTGCGAGACCCAGTTCAGGGTCCGGCCAATCCAGACGGCGGAGAAATCACTAAAAAAGAGGGTGGTCAGGGAAAACAACAAAATCAGCCCGGCGGAGGTGTAAAACACCACCGGATTGATTTTGTCCTTTTCTCTGCTCTGCGGAAGGTCTGACATCAATTATCCTCACTTTTCTTGTAACTATTTGAAATCAAATTCGCAACAATTAAGACACATTTATATTGAACGTTCAATCAATAAAAGGTTAAATACATAAACATTACTGATGAATGGAGCCGCAACATGCCCAAACTGGGGATGCAAACCCTTCGGCGCAGACAGCTGATCGACGCTACGCTGGAAGCGATTAATGAAGTCGGGATGCACGATGCGACGATTGCGCAAATCGCCCGTCGTGCCGGTGTTTCAACCGGGATCATTAGCCATTACTTTAAGGATAAGAATGGATTGCTGGAGGCAACGATGCGCGACATCACCAGCCAGCTGCGTCATGCCGTTTTGCATCGACTCCATGCATTACAGGGAGCACGCGCCGAGTTGCGATTGCGCGCCATCGTGGCGGGAAACTTTGACGAGACCCAGATAAGCCACGCCGCAATGAAGGCCTGGCTGGCATTCTGGGCCAGCAGCATGCACCAGCCGATGCTGTATCGCCTGCAACAGGTCGCCAGTAAACGTCTGTTGTCGAACATTGTGTATGAATTTATGCGCGAACTGCCGCGTGAACAGGCGCAGCAGGCAGGCTATGGCCTCGCGGCGCTGATCGACGGGCTGTGGCTACGCGCCGCACTAAGCGGTAAGCCGTTTAATCTCAGTCTTGCGCAGGCGCTGACCACCCATTTCATCAGTCAGCACTTACCCAAAAGCCACTGACTCACCGAGGAGAATGCATGTCCCGAATGGCAGAACAACAGCTTTACATTGATGGTGGCTATACCGCCGCCACCAGCGGTCGGACTTTCGAGACGATCAACCCTGCCAGTGGCGAGATTCTGGCCACCGTACAGGCCGCAGGGCGTGAGGATGTCGACCGCGCGGTAAAAAGCGCTCAGCGCGGACAAAAAATCTGGGCGGCGATGACCGCCCTGGAACGCTCGCGCATTCTGCGCCGGGCAGTGGAGATTCTGCGCGAACGCAATGATGAACTGGCGAGACTGGAAACGCTGGATACCGGCAAACCGTTCAGCGAAACCGCCAGCGTCGATATCGTCACCGGCGCAGACGTACTGGAATACTACGCCGGGTTGATTCCCGCGCTGGAAGGGAGCCAACTCCCGCTGCGCGAGACCGCGTTCGTCTACACCCGCCGCGAGCCGCTGGGCGTTGTCGCCGGGATTGGCGCATGGAACTACCCGATTCAAATCGCGCTGTGGAAATCCGCACCGGCGCTGGCGGCGGGTAATGCGATGATCTTCAAACCCAGCGAAGTCACCCCGCTGACTGCCCTGAAGCTGGCAGAAATCTACAGCGAAGCCGGCCTGCCGGACGGCGTCTTTAATGTCCTGCCGGGCGAAGGCGCAGAAACGGGCCACTATCTGACTGACCATCCGGGCATCGCCAAAGTCTCCTTCACCGGCGGCGTCGCCAGCGGTAAAAAAGTGATGGCAAACGCGGCCGCCTCGTCGCTGAAAGCGGTGACGATGGAACTGGGCGGCAAATCGCCGCTGATCGTTTTCGAGGATGCTAACGTTAATCTCGCCGCAGACATCGCGATGATGGCAAATTTCTATAGCTCCGGTCAGGTCTGCACCAACGGAACCCGCGTGTTCATTCCGGCGCGGATGAAAAGTGCGTTTGAGCAGACCATTTTGTCCCGCGTGGCGCGGATCCGCGCAGGCGATCTGTTTGATCCCACCACCAATTTTGGCCCGCTGGTCAGCTTTGCGCATCGCGAAAACGTCCTGCGCTATATCGAAAGCGGTAAAAAAGAAGGTGCAACGCTGCTGTGCGGCGGAGAGGTACTGACGGGAAACGCGTTCGATGAGGGAGCCTGGGTCGCGCCAACGGTGTTTACCGACTGCCGCGACGACATGACCATCGTGCGCGAGGAAATCTTCGGACCGGTGATGTCCATTCTGACTTACGAGAGTGAAGACGAGGTTATTCGTCGCGCCAACGACACTGATTACGGTCTGGCGGCGGGTGTGGTCACTCAGGATCTCAACCGCGCCCATCGCGTCATCCACCAGCTTGAAGCAGGGATCTGCTGGATCAACACATGGGGGGAATCCCCTGCCGAAATGCCGGTTGGCGGCTACAAACATTCCGGTATTGGCCGCGAAAATGGCCTGATGACGCTTCAAAGCTACACCCAGGTGAAGTCCATCCAGCTCGAGATGGCCCCCTTCCAGTCCGTATTTTAACCAGGAGGTTTCATTGCATTTTGACTACATCATTATTGGTGCCGGCTCTGCCGGTAACGTACTGGCTACACGACTGACAGAAGACAGCAATACCACCGTCCTGCTGCTGGAAGCGGGTGGCCCGGATTACCGTGCGGATTTCCGTACCCAGATGCCGGCGGCACTCGCCTTTCCGTTACAGGGAAAACGCTACAACTGGGCCTACGAAACCGAACCCGAACCGCATATGAACTACCGCCGGATGGAATGCGGACGCGGAAAAGGGCTCGGTGGCTCCTCGCTGATTAACGGCATGTGCTACGTGCGTGGCAATGCAATGGATCTCGACAACTGGGCGCAAGCGCCTGGGCTCGAACACTGGAGTTACCTCAACTGCCTGCCCTATTACCGTAAAGCAGAAGCGCGCGATATTGGTGCCAATGACTATCACGGCGGCGACGGCCCGGTCAGCGTGACCACCTCAAAACCGGGCGTGAATCCGCTCTTTGAAGCGATGATCGAGGCGGGCGTTCAGGCAGGCTATCCGCGGACAGACGACCTGAACGGCTATCAGCAGGAAGGTTTTGGCCCAATGGATCGTACCGTCACGCCTCAGGGACGGCGCGCCAGCACCGCGCGAGGCTACCTGGATCAGGCGAGAAAACGCCCTAACCTCACCATTGTGACCCATGCGCTGACTGACCACATCGTCTTTGACGGCAAAAAAGCCGTCGGCGTGGAGTGGCTGGAAGGCGACAGCACGATCCCGACCCGCGCCAGGGCAAACAAAGAAGTGCTGCTGTGCGCAGGGGCGATTGCTTCGCCGCAGATCCTGCAACGCTCCGGCGTGGGTGATGCTGCGTTACTAAAGGCTTTTGCGATCCCGCTGGTTCACCACCTGCCCGGCGTCGGGGAAAAACTGCAGGATCATCTTGAAATGTACCTGCAATATGAGTGTAAAGAGCCCGTGTCGCTTTACCCCGCTCTGCAATGGTGGAATCAGCCGAAGATTGGCGCTGAATGGCTGTTTGGCGGAACCGGTATCGGCGCGAGTAATCACTTCGAAGCGGGAGGATTCATCCGCAGCCGTGAAGCCTTTGCCTGGCCGAACATTCAGTACCATTTCCTGCCGGTGGCGATCAATTACAACGGTTCTAACGCAGTGAAAGAACATGGTTTCCAGTGCCACGTCGGGTCAATGCGCTCGCCGAGCCGCGGTCACGTCCATCTGAAATCCCGCGACCCACGCGAACATCCGGCAATTCTGTTTAACTACATGTCAACAGAACAAGACTGGCAGGAGTTCCGCGATGCGATTCGTATCACGCGGGAAATCATCAACCAGCCGGCGCTGGATAAATTCCGTGGACGAGAGATCAGTCCCGGCATCGCGTGTCAGACTGACGAACAGCTGGACGCATTTGTGCGCGAACATGCGGAGACGGCGTTTCACCCCTGCGGCACCTGTAAAATGGGCTTTGACGAGATGGCAGTGGTCGACGGTGAAGGGAAAGTGCATGGCGTTGAGAATCTGCGCGTCGTGGATGCGTCGATCATGCCGCAAATTATCACCGGCAATCTGAATGCAACGACCATTATGATTGGCGAGAAAATTGCCGATGCCATTCGCGGACGCGCTCCGCTGGCGAAAAGTACAGCGCGTTATTACATGGCAGGCGACGCGCCGGTACGCAAACCGGCGCGACGGTAAGCGTATTACTGTCGACACTGGGCCAGCGTTTTAATCTGCTGGCCCTGCGCGTCAAAATTCTCCGCCGCTAACCAGCGCTGCAATGCGCGGTCACACTCAGACCACTCGCCATCAATCATTGATAGCCAGTCGCTGTCCCGGTTGCGGCCTTTGCGGACAATTTTCTGGCGAAAGCGACCTTCAAAGACAAATCCCAGGCGCTCTGCCGCCCGGCGCGACGCCAGGTTGAGAGAATCACATTTCCACTCCACCCGGCGATATCCCTGTGCGAAGGCGTAGCGCAACAGCAGCCAGACGGCTTCTGTGCCCAGTACGCTATTTTTCATCCGCGGCGACCAGGTGACATGGCCGATTTCAACGCTGCCGTGCTCGCGTTCGATCGCCATAAAGCAGACTAACCCCACCGCACGTTCTGCGCGGATATCCACCACGGTGAAAGGTACCAGCGCGTCATCATTCGCTTTTCCACTGAGCCAGTGGAACGTCGCCGCAACGCTATCGGGTCGACGGCTTGCCAGCCACGTCCAGTCTCGCTCGTCGTCTGCCTGCGCATAAGCGTCGAACAAATCGGCGGCATGACGTTCAGGATCGAGCGGCTCAAGGCGACACCAGCGACCTTCCAGCACCGTCCGTTGCAGAACGGACGCGCCATGCCAGTCCGGTAGCGCATCGCCCACCGTCTGGCCGTATTCATTGATTTCCGGCACCGATTACTCCTTACACAAGGATAAAATTTGGTTATAGCAGTTCCCGATGCGCCTTCAAAGCACCGGATTCAGATTTCTTCCACCACGCCGAAACCCGCACTCACTTCTATACTCATCTGACAAATCAAAGGAGAAGCGAACACTATGCCACTACCCGATTTTCACGTCTCTGAACCGTACACCCTCGGCATTGAACTGGAAATGCAAGTGGTTAATCCGCCGGGATATGATCTGAGCCAGGACTCTTCGACGCTGATTGCCGCAGTGAAAGACCGGGTACACGCCGGCGAAGTGAAGCACGATATCACCGAAAGCATGCTGGAGATGGCGACTGACGTTTGCCACAGTATCGATCAGGCGGCGGCGCAGTTTTCCGCGATGCAACAGGTGATCCTGCAAGCGGCGGCTAACCATCACCTCGAAATTTGCGGCGGCGGTACGCATCCGTTTCAGAAATGGCAGCGCCAGGAAGTATGCGATAACGAACGCTATCAACGCACGCTGGAAAACTTTGGCTATCTCATTCAGCAGGCCACCGTATTTGGCCAGCATGTTCACGTCGGCTGCGCCAGCGGAGATGATGCAATTTACCTGCTGCACGGGCTGTCGCACTTTGTCCCGCATTTTATTGCGCTCTCGGCGGCTTCACCTTATATGCAGGGCTCCGATACCCGCTTTGCCTCGTCGCGGCTGAATATCTTCTCTGGTTTCCCGGATAACGGCCCCATGCCGTGGGTGAGCAACTGGCAGGAGTTTGAAGGGTTATTCCGTCGTCTCAGCTATACAAACATGATCGACAGCATTAAAGATTTGCACTGGGATATTCGCCCCAGCCCGCATTTTGGCACGGTCGAAGTGCGGGTGATGGATACGCCGCTCACCCTCAGCCATGCGATCAACATGGCCGGTTTAATTCAGGCTACCGCGCACTGGCTACTGACGGAACGACCGTTTAAACATCAGGAGCGTGACTATCTGCTATATAAATTCAACCGTTTTCAGGCCTGTCGCTACGGGCTGGAGGGGATTCTGACCGACGTGCATACCGGCGACCATCATTCGCTTTCAGAGGACACGCTGCGCCTGCTGGAAAAAGTTGCGCCGTCCGCTGATAAAGTCGGTGCCGCAAGCGCGATTGAAGCCCTGACCCGGCAGGTTAAACAGGGTGCCAGCGAAGCGCAAAAAATGCGTGAGTTTGTCAGCGATGGCGGATCGCTCATCGGGCTGGTGAAAAAACATTGTGAGATTTGGGCCGGGTAAGCGGCGCCGGTTTGCGTTAACGGTGAAGATCCCGGACAATGGCTTTTTTAACTCACGTTTAACATTGCCATGAAACACCCGCTTGAATCACTGATGACCGCCGCCGGTATTCTGCTGATGGCCTTTCTCTCCTGCCTGCTGCTTCCCGCGCCTTCGCTGGGGCTGGTGCTGGCACAAAAGCTGGTTGCGACCTTCCATCTGATGGATCTCAACCAGTTCTACACGCTGCTGTTCTGCCTGTGGTTCTTAGCGCTTGGCGCTGTTGAATATTTCGTGATTCGCTACGTGTGGCGTCGTTGGTTTTCGCTGGCTCACTAAGCCGGTGAACCAACCGGGCGCCACTTCTTTTGGCGCTCACTAACAGGAACCCGAGAGACTCACCACATTACCAATCAGGCGTGATTTGTTAATTTAAATATTAAAACAATAAATATTCTTATCTATGCGCCTTCCACACATTCCATCTTTCCGGCACAGAGATCATTTACTAATAAACCCGAAAGCAAGATACGCCTGCGGGCACCGTCCTGAAAGCCCATTATCTGACGTTCCCGGAAGTGATCGCGTATTGTGATAACGGCATGATAATGAGCTGGGCAGTGGGCGATGGTCCCGGCTCTGCCTATACCCTGCCAATGGGGAAATGGAATCTTATCAATGGCAGTATCACTGCGCTCGCCTGTGCCA
This sequence comes from Citrobacter sp. Ca225, assembly GCF_030337175.1. Classification (NCBI taxonomy): domain Bacteria; kingdom Pseudomonadati; phylum Pseudomonadota; class Gammaproteobacteria; order Enterobacterales; family Enterobacteriaceae; genus Citrobacter; species Citrobacter sp. Ca225. The sequence continues at coordinate 389,286 of NZ_JAOWCD010000099.1, forward strand.
TACAGTCCGGTAACAGCCTCGCGTTCCCCATTGGGGATGTGCAGGCCGACCAGTTTACCCAGTTGGGTACCCATTCACAGCAAAGCAGCACGGCCAACCTGAAACTCGACTGTGACGCGGACGCCAATATCAATGTGACGTTAACCGGCGCACAAAACCCTGATACCACGGACGACAGCGTGCTCGAGCTCAGTAACCAGGGCGACGACAAGGTTGCCGCGGGGATCGGCGTGCAGTTACTGTACAACGATACGCCACTGGAACTGAATAAGATGCTTAATCTTAAACGCTCGGCTGGCGGCCAGGAGTCGTTCCCCATTACCGCCCGTTATATTCAGACCAAAGATAAAGTACGGGCCGGACAAGCAAATGCGACGGCGACACTCAATCTGACGTATCAATAAAACCCCACAGGCTATATATAGTAAATCGCCCATTATTGGCAAAAATCCTTCATACCCCTCACCTATGTTTTTTAATCCACAGTGAGGAGATGTTTTGCCAAAGAAAGCGTTTTTCCGGGAGATCAGTGTGCCCGACTGTGATTTTCTTTGCGGTAGGCGCCCGGCGGCTGGTTAAACGTGCGGGTGAAAATGCGGGTAAAGGTCTGTTGAGAGTCAAACCCGTAGCGCAGACAAATGTCATACACTTTTTCGTCGGACTCGCGCAGATCCCGCGCCGCGAGCAGCAGTTTACGCTCACGAATATAACGTCCCAGACTCTCCCCTTTGTACTGTAAAAACAGACGCTGCAGATGCCATTTGGAATACCCCGCGTGGCGCGCAATGTCGTCAATGCGCAGCGGCTGATTCAAATTATCATCTATCCACTCGACAATCGTGTCGATAACCTGAGCAGAAATGGTCATTCGGAACTCCTCTCCTGCAAATGTGAGGTCTGCTCCCACCAGACGGTGAACGGCTGCGCCAGATCGTCCAGTTTTACCGGTTCACCCTGCATTGGCGTGAGCAGACGGTACGCTTTATGTCGACTGGCCAGCGCCAGCCGTTTGTAAGGGTCATCCCAGGTATGTTTAGCCAGCACAAAGCGTCCGGCATGACCGGGCAATATCGCTTTTGCCCGCAAATCCTGAGCGGCCTGAGCGGTCTCTTCTGGCATCATATGGATGTACTTCCAGTCCTGGTCATATTGACCGTTCTCCATAATGGCAAGATCGATGCCGCCAAACTGCTCGCCGATGGCCCGGAAATGAGGCCCGTAGCCGGAGTCACCGCTGTAATAAATTTTCTGTTCCGGCGTTTCGAACAGAAAACTGGCCCACAGCGTCTGGTTGCGCTTAATGCCGCGGCCAGAAAAATGCCGCGCAGGCAGAACGTGAATCATCAGCGAATCGTCAATTCGCACGGACTGATTCCAGTCGCGCTCTTCAATGATGTCGCTATTCATTCCCCAATAACGCAGATGCGAACCGACACCCAGCGGTGTAAGCACGCGCTTCACTTTGGGCATTAACGCCTTGATGGTGGCGTAGTCCAGATGGTCATAGTGGTCGTGCGAAATGATCAGCAGATCGATCGCCGGCATCGCCTGCGCCGTCCACGGATAGTCGCCTGCGAAAGCCTTATTGAGGAAGGAAAACGGCGCGGCATAACTGCTGAGCACAGGGTCAATCAGAATACGTTTGCCGTCCAGTTGCAGATACCACGACGAATGCCCGAGCCAGATTAGGATGTCTTCAGTGACCGGCAGACTGGCAAGATCGGTCGCAACCAACGGCAGGGGCTGATCGGGGCGCGCATTCTCACGCTTCGCGACCAGAAACTCCCACCACGCCGCGAGCATACTTTTGTTTCCGGTATAGCCCGGCGTCGGTATCTGATTATGGAATTGCCCGTCCCGGTAGTTTGCAGATTGTTCAACCTGGCTAAGCTGAGCGCCCTGTGGCGCCTGGCCGAAGCCAGCATTGAGGACAAACGGTAACGTTGCTGCACTGGTAATGAGCATAATAACAACCACGCAAACTGTGAGACGCTTCATATCCTGACCTGAAAACGCGCGCCTGTCCGATGGTTTGCGCGACGCACCCTTGATTATGAGTGAGTAAGCACTCATTATAGAAATCAGACGTTTCTCGTCAAGATGATTTTCAATCTTTGACATTCACCGTTGCGGCGCTGCATACGCCGTGTTTCAATCACATTTTTAGACCACATTAAGGGTAAAGTGTAGTGGCTCGTCCGAAGAGTGAAGACAAAAAAAAGGCATTACTGGAGGCAGCAACCACGGCGATTGCGCAGTCCGGGATCGCGGCGTCAACCGCAGTGATTGCCCGCAATGCTGGCGTGGCGGAAGGGACATTGTTTCGCTATTTCGCGACCAAAGACGAGTTAATCAACGAACTGTATCTTCATCTTAAACAGAGTCTCTGCCAGTCGATGATCGCCAATCTGGATCGTTCACTGACCGATGCCAAAGCGCTGACCTTTTATATCTGGCGCAGCTATATCAGTTGGGGGATAAACCACACGCAGGGGCATCGCGCGATACGCCAACTGGCCGTCAGCGAAAAAATCACCAAAGAGACGGAACAAAAAGCCGACGATATGTTTCCTGAACTGCGCGATCTCTGTCACCGCTCAGTGCTACCGGTCTTTATGTCCGATGAATATCGCGCCTTCGGCGATGCGCTGTTTTTAACGCTGGCAGAAACGACAATGGAATTTGCCGCCCGTGAACCGGCTCGCGCTGAAGAGTTTATTTCTCTGGGTTTTGAAGCCATGTGGCGCGCCCTCACCCGCGAGGAAAAGTAATGGACGAAAAAACGCTGCACGAGTGCGCAAAACGCCTGGCATTAGCCTTCCCCTTTACTGAGCACTGCTGGCCGTTCGGCCCGGAGTACGACGTGTTTAAGGTCGAAGGAAAGATTTTTATGATCGTCACCGAATTTAACCGCCGTGCGGTAATAAACCTGAAAGCCGACCCGGAAAAATCCCTGTTAAATCAGCAGATTTACCCCAGCATAACCCCCGGTTATCACATGAACAAAAAGCACTGGATTTCCGTCTCGCCCGGTGACGATATTACCGAGTCGTTACTGGAAGAGCTGGTGAACGACTCGTGGAATTTAGTGGTCGATGGCCTGCCTAAACGCAGCCAGAAACGAATCCGCCCGGTCTGATTAGTCTCAAATAATGAAAACTGTGTTCGCCATTTCTCTCTTATCATCTCCGGGAGAACCCTGTAACCTGCGAAGATTAAAACCAACCGGGAGTCGTTATGGATATCGTTTCAGTTGCCTTAAAACGTCATTCAACCAAGGCATTCGACCCAGCTAAAAAGCTGACCGCTGAAGAAGCCGAAAAAATCAAAACACTGCTGCAGTTCAGCCCGTCCAGTACTAACTCTCAGCCGTGGCACTTTATCGTCGCCAGCACAGAGGAAGGCAAAGCGCGCGTGGCGAAATCTGCCGCCGGTAACTTTGTCTTCAACGAGCGAAAAATGCTTGATGCCTCGCATGTCGTGGTGTTCTGCGCCAAAACGGCAATGGATGATGCATGGCTGGAACGCGTGGTTGATCAGGAAGAGGCCGATGGGCGTTTTGCTTCCGCGGAGGCGAAAGCCGCTAATCACAAAGGTCGCACGTTTTTTGCCGACATGCACCGTAAGGAGCTGAAAGACGATGCACACTGGATGGCAAAGCAGGTGTATCTGAACGTGGGTAACTTCCTGTTAGGCGTCGCCGCACTGGGTCTGGACGCGGTGCCAATCGAAGGTTTCGACGCCGCCATTCTTGATGCAGAATTTGGCCTGAAAGAAAAGGGCTTCACCAGCGTGGTGGTGGTGCCTGTCGGTCATCACAGCGTGGAAGATTTTAATGCCTCGCTGCCAAAATCTCGCCTGCCGCTGAGCACGATTATTACTGAGTGCTAATGTCTTCAGGCACGTTGCTTCGCGACGTGCCTGTTCTCATTACCCTTCCACTCGTTAAGGTTTTTTCAAGTTTCTTACACATTGTGTAACACCTCAGAAATATCTTGAACAGAAATTATCCATATCATTTATCAATCGATTTTCCCATTTTCGACGACGCCTCTCTTTCATATTAATGAATTACCTAATAAACACATTTTTATAATAAATAATTGCGATATTTTTTTGTGCAATTATCAATGTGTTACTTTTCGCACCCAGCCAACAATTGCTGTTAAAAAAAAACGAATCGTTACAAGTCCTTTTCTGGATTAAAGGGATTGCATGGTTTCATACCCCCCCCATTTTTCACCAATGAAATGGGGAATTTATATTCAAGGAAATACAAGGATCAGTAAATGAAAAGCAAAAATATTAATATCGTGCGCAATAATCGTCAGGTTTTACACGCAAAGCTGGCTCCAACCTGCTTTGCAACGATGCTTGCGCTTGGAATGATTATGCCAGCTCACGCTGCGGTTGTAGCAGGTAATACTAACCAACCGGGTATTCATACCAACGCAAATGGCACTACCGTTGTTGATATTAATAAAGCCAGTGCGGGTGGCGTTTCACATAACGTTTATTCTGAGTTCAACGTAGACAGTAACGGCGTTATTCTGAACAACAGTAGCAGCAATTCGAACACTCAGTTAGCCGGCCAGATTAATGGCAACGCTAATATGGCGAGCGGCAGTGCAAAAGTGATTCTTAACGAAGTGCGCTCCTCCGATCCGAGCCAGCTTAACGGCATGATCGAAGTCGCCGGTCAGTCCGCTCAGGTCATTATTGCTAACCCATCAGGCATTACCTGCGACGGTTGCGGTTTTATTAACACCAACCACGCAACGCTAACCACGGGGACGGCCACCTACGATAATCAGGGCAACGTAACCGGACTGGACGTCAGCAAAGGCCAGGTGTCTATTACCGGTAAAGGTATGGACACCCGCTCCACTCAGTACACCGACATTATCGCTCGCTCCGTGAAGGTCAATGCGAAACTGCAGGCGAATGAGCTGAACATCATTACCGGTAATAACCGTATTGATAAGAATGGTCGCGTACAGAAAAAATATGACGACAGCACCAGCCCGGAAGTCGCGCTGGATGTATCTGCGCTGGGTTCCATGTATGCCAATAAAATTTACATGGAAGGGACAGACAGTGGCGTCGGCGTGCGTATTGATCACGCAGACCTGACCGCGACGGATACCTTGTCTCTCAATGTTGATGGCGTGATTGAAAACAACGGCGGCCATATTAGCGGTAAAAACTCCACTGCTGTAATGGGATCATCTGTTCTGAACCATAATGGCCAGATCACGTCTGATGGGATGGTCTCCGTTTCTGCCGACGAATTACTGGACAACAGCAATGGTCAAATCAAAGGCAATTATGTTGATTTGTCTGGCAAAAACACAGTAAACACCCATGGCAAGATTCAGGGAAACCAGCAGACCACCATCATGGCGGATTCGCTGAATAACACCCAAGGTGAAATCACCAGCGAAGGCGCCCTGAGCATCGCTCGCTCTTCTAACAGCTATAACTCCTGGGGAGCGACCGGCGTCAATAATACAAACGGTCGTATCAATGCTAAAGGCTCGCTGACCGTGGACTCAGCAAATCTGGACAACACGTCTGGCAGCCTGACAAGCAACGGCTCGATGAGTGTTAACGTCGATACGCTGACCAACAATAACGGGGTTATTTCTGCAGGTAATGGCTGGAATATGATTAACGCCTCCATGTTGAATAATGATAACGGCGTTATTCAGACTCAGGGACGTGACAGCCAGTTGCAGGTAAGCGGCAATAACATGCTCTCTAACCATAACGGCACAATTCATAGCGACGGTTCCGTTTCTATCAATGGCGCACTGGATAACATGTCCGGCACGATTTCAGCCGGCAATGATATCTTCATGTATGGTTCGTCTTATTATTCTGATCTTGCCAGCAAGCTGGAAGCGGGTCACAACATTGATATGACGGTGACAAATACTTTCCAGAACGCAGGGACTCTCGCTGCGGGACAGGATATGTCTTTAACCATCGGTTCCAATGGTTGGGGCAGCTACGGTGGCCCAGCCCAGAACAGTGGTTCTATTACCGCCGACGGTAATCTGAATCTGCAGATGAATAGCAGCATGTTTAATAACAGCGGTGCAATCCACGCTAATCAAATGAATCTGCAACTGTCCGATCTTGCTAACAGCGGTACGATCTCCAGTAACAATGACATCAACGTTAACGCCAACAATGTCTATAACCTGATGTATGGCAACATGAATGCTGGCCATAACATCTACATCACAACCTCTTCTCTGATGACTGACGCAGGAAGCGCTATTCAGGCAGGGGAAGATACTAGCCTGTCTGTGATGAGCAACCTGAACAATACCGGTGATATCCGTGCCGCGCATGATATCAACCTCAATGTGATGGGAAGTTACGGTTATTCACAGAGCACCTCTTATAACAACGGTACCATTGCCGCTGGTAATAAATTGAATGCCCAGATGGATCGCGTAACGTTGATGAATAGCGGTACGCTGAGCGCGGAAAACGGTATTACGCTGACCACTAATTACCTGAACAACAGCGGCAACATCTCCAGCACCGGTGATGTTAAGCTGAATACGTCTAACGGTATGTTCAACGAAAGCACCGGTACGATTACGGGCGATCACGTTTATACCACGGGTTATGTCACTAACATGGGCGTTATTAATGAAACGGGTTCGGCTAATCAGGATGATGGCGCGAATACCCCTGACAACAATAATACCGATAATGGTGGTTCAACCAATAACGATGATAACACCGTGGTACAGCCTAATGGAACACCTGCAGGTAACGGTGTCTGGGAAAATGGCGTCGTTTATAAACCAGGTGACATGTATTACGGCTACGTCGTGGTAGATATCATCTATTATCCTGGCGGTTATGTTATCTGTACTGGGATTTAATATATTTTAGTTCCAAAGCCCCATGAAGTTATGGGGCTTTATTAATTTATTTTAGAAATGCTTCTGAGGTTCAGTACCTACAGGGAAGAGTTAAATATCATGATTGTTTATCGTACCAGCCTCAGTCTCATTCTTTTCTCACTGTTCGCGATACGCCCTGGCATCGTGGAAGCTGAGCCCGTCTCAGGCCAAGGTGCCACCAGTCAACAACAGGATCAGGCAAGGCATAATCAGCTTGCTCCTCAAAGTAAGACATTGCTCACGGCAGAAAATGTACAAGATAGCGATACGCTGATCCTGCCCAAAGAATCCGTCTGCTATGACATGAAACACGTAGTTATCGATAAAACGGTCGCCCTCCCCCACTGGCTGACCTTTAACGATCTTATTCGCCAGGTTGAAAAGCATTGTATCGGAATACAGGGGATCACGGCTCTACATAAAGCCGTCCAGAATCGGTTAATCTCCCATGGATATATTACCAGTCGGGTGTTAGGGAAGTTGCGATTAAGTGGTCCGCAGCTCCCGATATGACGCCCCAAACCGTCCTTTATCGACGTCCTGTGGCTCAATTTTCCAATTTTCAGCCCAAAATCGTCTCTTCGTGGCTGATTTTGGCCCTGTTTCAGGCTAATTTCCTCATTTCAGGTAGATCTCGCCTGTGCCCGTATCAATTGGTCAACTCGAACCAGGTTCGCCAGGGTGAATAACATCGCCAGTTGACTGTCATTTTTAGCCAGCCCCTTGTACCTGGCTTTGACGAAACCAAACTGACATTTTACTATCCGAAATGGATGCTCAACCTTCGCTCGGATACTCGCTTTCAGGTATTCGTAACGGATGGCCAGCTTGTTCTTGCGCGGGTGTTGCTTCAATGCATTCACTTTGCCGGGACGCTTGGCGATAAGCCAGTCTGCGCTGACATCGCTGAGCTCATCGCGCTTTTCGGCCCCCTGATAACCAGCATCGGCTGAGATAAATTCTTCATCGCCATGCAGTAACTTGCCAACCTGATTGAGGTCGTGCTCGTTAGCCGCCGTGGTCACCAGACTGTGGGTCAGGCCACTTTTGGCGTCCACGCCAATGTGCGCTTTCATGCCGAAGTACCACTGGTTACCTTTCTTGGTCTGGTGCATGTCTTCATCACGGCTGTTGTGTTTGTTTTTGGTAGAGCTGGGGGCTTGAATGATGGTGGCATCCACCAAGGTGCCCTGGGTCATTAGAACGCCACACTCTGCTAGCCAGTGATTAACGGTACTGAAGATTTTGCGGGCCAGTTCATGCTGCTCCAGCAAATGCCGGAAATTCATGATGGTAGTGCGGTCTGGAATGGCTTTATCCAGTGACAGGCGAGCAAATTGGCGCATGGAGGCGATTTCATAGAGGGCATCTTCCATGGCCTCATCGCTCAGGTTGTACCATTGCTGCATGCAGTGAATACGCAGCATGGTTTCCAGCGGATAGGGCCTGCGACCATTACCGGCCTTGGGATACACAGGCTCGATAACGCCAAGTAATTTGTCCCAGGGAAGCAAGTCATCCATTCTGCCAAGGAAAACTTCTTTGCGGGTCTGGCGGCGTTTACTGGAAAACTCACTGTCGGCAAAAGTCAGTTGCTGGCTCATCCGGTTACTCATTCTGGGTTCAGGTTACAACACGATGATCTCACATCTCGGACTTATTCGCACCTTCC